>JBFHKK010000370.1:0-3197 GCA_041595475.1 Pseudomonas sp.
ACTCGGCGATGACCGCGCCGTCCTTCAGCGCCTTGCCCTCATACGGGCGCAGCTCGACGACGTCGCCGTGCTCCATCTGGCCGACGTCGAGTTCGATCGGCAGCGCGCCGGCGTCTTCCATGGTGTTGTAGAAGATCGGGGCGATCTTGGTGCCGAAGCAGAAACCACCGGCGCGCTTGTTCGGCACGTTCGGGATGTCATCGCCGAAGAACCACAGCACCGAGTTGGTGGCGGATTTGCGCGAGGAGCCGGTACCGACCACGTCGCCGACATAGGCGACCGGGTAGCCCTTGGCCTTCAGCGCTTCCATCTGCTTGATGGGGCCGACCGAGCCGGGCTGGTCCGGGGTGATGCCGTCACGGGCCATCTTCAGCATGGCCAGGGCGTGCAGCGGGATATCCGGGCGCGACCAGGCATCGGGCGCCGGCGAGAGGTCGTCGGTGTTGGTTTCGCCGGTGACCTTGAACACGGTCAGGGTGACTTTTTCCGGGACCGCCGGGCGGTTGACGAACCACTCGCCGTCGGCCCAGGACTGCATCACGGCCTTGGCGTTGGCGTTGCCGGCCTTGGCCTTCTCGGCGACGTCGTGGAAGGCGTCGAACATCAGCAGGGTGTGCTTGAGTTGGGCGGCGGCGACTTCCGCCAGTTCGGCGCTGTCGAGCAATTCGACCAGGGTGGCGATGTTGTAGCCGCCCTGCATGG
Source organism: Pseudomonas sp. (assembly GCA_041595475.1). Lineage (GTDB taxonomy): Bacteria > Pseudomonadota > Gammaproteobacteria > Pseudomonadales > Pseudomonadaceae > Aquipseudomonas. The sequence continues at coordinate 703 of JBFHKK010000370.1, forward strand.
TGCCAAGCAGTTCGACCGCACGGGCCTTGCTGATCAGCGGGGAGCTGGCTTCGCCCTTGGCCACGGCAGAGAGGAAGCCGGCCTTGACGTAGGCGGCCTCGTCCACGCCCGGCGGAACGCGATCGGTGATCAGGTCGACCAGAAAGGCTTCTTCGCCGGCTGGCGGGTTCTTCAGCAGCTCGACCAGGCCTGCGGTTTGTTCGGCGTTCAGCGGCTGGGGCACGATACCCTGAGCGGCACGCTCTGCTACGTGTTTGCGATAGGCTTCAAGCACAGTTATTACCCTCATCAGTGGTCCCAAAGGGTTGTCCGGGACGCGTATCCAGAAAGCACCGAATCAAGCGCTTCGTGGCTTTTTGAGCCGCTCGGCCGAGATTTCAGGGATTTCTTCCAGAAGCTGCTTTCAAAGTTTTACGCCGGCAGAACGGGGCGGGAGCGGGCTGGCACGGGCCCTTGTTGAGGTCTCAAGGGCCTGGGCCAACACCGAACTGCAGGATCGACTGTGCTCGTGACGCTTTGAAAACAGCTTCCAACGGACATTGGCGCCTACAAAAGGCGGGCCGATTCTACTGGAAAGGGTCGGCAAAGTTAAGCTGCAGCCGCAGGTCGCGCAGGGGTGATCTGCATGGGACAAAGGGCTAAGATGCCAGGCCGTTTCGCTTTCGCTAGCCTCCTACGCATGTCCAATCAACGCATCAAGACTCCCTGTGTGGGCCTCTGTTCGACCGTCTATGGCGATCTGGTTTGCCGCGGTTGCAAGCGCTTTCACCATGAGGTGACGCATTGGAACGCCTACGGCGAGGAGGAGAAGCGCGCGGTCTGGCTGCGCCTTGAGCAGCTGCTGGTGCAGGTGATGACGGCCAAGCTGGAGGTGTTCGACAGCGCGCGGCTGCGCCAGCAGCTGCAGCAACGCCAGATCCGCTTCGTGCCCCAGCAGTCGCCCTATTGCTGGGCCTACCAGCTGATCGCCCGCGGTGCGCGGGTGATCAGCCAGTTGGAGGCCTACGGGGTGGTGCTGCTGCCGGAGTTCCGTGACTGGGAACTGCCGGCGCTGCGCGATGCCATCGATCGCGAGTTCTTCCTGCTCTCCGAAGCCCACTACGAGCGCTACATCGCGCCGCGCTTCTTGCTCGAAGGCATGCCGCAGAGGGTCTAGCGCCTCTGTTAGCCAGGCGAGGGTCCCGGCGGCGAGCGCACAAGCTTTACGGCCAGCCCTCGGCGTTATGACTGCGGCGGGTGGGTGTAGGGCCAGTGGCGGGCCTGGAAATTGATCGACTCATCCAGCCTCGGCGCCGCCAGTTCCTCGAGGTGGGCGATCACGTCGCCGGGCTTGAGCACCAGGATATCGCTCTGCAGCGCATCGAGGATCATTTCGCAGGTATTGCCGATCAGCGAGCCGGCCAGGCCACTGCGCGCGACGTTGCCGATCACCGTGATAGCCGCGCCGAGTCGATGGGCCATGCCCGGAATGAGGATTTCGGCCGGTCCTTCCTCGATATGCAGGTGCGCCTCGTCGATCCCGAATTCCTTCTGCAGCGCGCGGCACTGCTCGTGGTAGTAGCTGTGGATACTCTCCTTGACCTGATAGATGGGGTCGGCAGCGGCCAGGGTCGGCGGCGGGCAGGCACTGATGATGTGCAGGCTGCCGCCGGTCAGTTGGCTCAGGTCGAAGCTGTGGCCGACCACTCCCGCCTGCAGGATCTTGTGGGCGGTGTCGGTGGCGCCGGCATCGACGGCGGCGAGAATGGCGCCGCCGGCCCAGGGTATGGCGCCCTTGATCATCAGCACCGGACAGGGGCAGCGGCGCAGCAGTGCCCAGTCGTCCGGGGTGCGCAGGGCCTTGCTGAGAAACTTGTCCGGCTGGTGCTGCTTCATCACCAGGCCGCAGCCCTGTTCCTGCTGCACGGCGATGATGGTGTGATGGGCGCAGCCGTCCCAGGCCTGCTCGGTACTGACACTGAAGCCTTCTGCGCTGAGCGCGTCTTGGATGTCCATCAAGTGGGAGCTGAGGTTTGCAGTCTTGTTGCAGGCGAGCAGGTGCAGATGGGACTCGCTCAGCGTCGCGATCAACTTGGCTTTTTCCAGTAGCTGCGGCACCGATTGCTCGGAATCGATGACCACGAGTGTCTTGCGGATGGTTTTCATGACAACCTCGATAGGCTGGAGTGGCCGACGGTGCAAAGATTCAACAGGGGCCCTGAATTCCAGCTTTGCTGAGTTTCTTGGCTTGGCAAACAGTTGGACACGGGGCTCAGCGCAGCTGCGACTGTGCCTTCGAGGCGCGGCAGGCGGCTCACTTTTCCCAGACGGGCTCGCGCTACTGGGCTGAGCGCCTTGAAGCGACGGGAGAGGGCGACTCAAACGACACAGGCGAGCGCAGGCTGATGACCGATGCCCATTCAACAGTTTGGTCGCTGGCAGGAGAAAATCAGGGTATCTGGTCGGTTGCTTTAGACGCAATCCGTCTAAAGGGTTGCAGGTCTCGGCTATATGGC
>JBFHKK010000371.1:0-3189 GCA_041595475.1 Pseudomonas sp.
AGCGCCAGCGCGTTGGCCTGGCCCGCGCCCTCTATGGCAATCCCAAAGTGGTGGTGCTGGACGAGCCCAATTCCAACCTCGATGAAGCAGGCGAGAAAATGCTCGGCAAGGCCCTGCAGCAACTCAAGCAGACTGGCGCCACTGTATTTCTGATCAGCCATCGGCCCGGGGTGCTGGCCTTCATGGATCGTCTTCTGGTCCTGAACGCCGGTGAGTTGGTCGCCTACGGACCGCGGGACAAGGTGCTTGCGCACCTGCAGGGCGGCGGCCAGGCAGAGATGCCGAAGCCGGTGGCGCAACAGGAGTCCATCCGATGAGCGACAAGATCAGCAACGATCCGGTTGCCTCCCGGATGGCTTTGGAGCAACTCAAGAATGATTTCCCGGTGCGGCGCGTCGGCTATGCCATCGTCCTGCTGACTTTCGGTGTATTCGGTTCCTGGGCGGCGTTGGCGCCGATCGACAGCGCGGCGCTGGCCAGCGGCGTGGTGACGGTGGAGAACTACCGAAAGACGGTTCAGCATCTCGAAGGCGGCATCGTGCGCGAGTTGAAGGTGCGCGAAGGCGACCAGGTGGCGCAGGGCGAGGTGCTGCTAACCCTGGACAGCGGTTCTATTGCCACCGAGTTGGAGATCCTGCGCAGCCAGTTGATCTCTGCCGAAGCCTTGGAGGCCCGCCTGCTGGCCGAGCGTGATGGGTTGGCGGAGTGGCCGCTGCCGGCCAAGGTGCAGGGTAATGCGCGCCTTCTGGAGGCGTGGGAAGGCGAACGGCAGAATTTCACGGCGCGGCGCAATGCGCAGCTGGGCGAGGTCGACCTGCTGGAAAAGACCATCGTCCAACTCAAGGAGCAGGTCACCGGTCTGCAGGCCATCATCCGCAACAAGCAGTCTTTGTTGGCCTCCCACGAAGAGGAAATCGGCGACCTCAAGGCGCTCCTGGCAGAGGGCTTCGTCGACAAGATGCGCCTACGCGAACACGAGCGCAATCTGGCGCGGGCGCGCGCCGAAATCGCCGAGCACCAGTCGGCGATTGCGCAGGCTCAGTTGCGCATCGGCGAGGCGCAGTTGCAGATCCTGCAACTGAACAAGCGTTTCGCCACCGAGGTGGTAGGCCTGCTGACCCAGGCGCAGTCGCGCCTGTTTGACCTGCGCGAACAGATTGGCATGCTGGAAAAGCGACTGGATCGCACCACCGTCCGGGCGCCGGGCTCGGGCATGGTCATCGGCATGAACGTGCATACCGTGGGCGGCGTCATCGGCGCTGGCGCACCCTTGATGGACATAGTGCCGGTGGATGAGGCGCTTGTCGTCGAGGCTCACATCTCGCCCATGGACATCGATAGGGTTGCGCCGGGCAAGCTGGCGGACATCCGCTTCAGCGCCTTCAACAGCTCTACCACGCCGGTGGTCAAGGGTGTGCTGACTCAGGTGTCGGCTGATCGTCTGGTCGACAAGCAGACGGGTCAGCCCTACTACCTGGGCCGTGTCGCCCTGACCGATGAGGGCCGTCAGACGCTGGGCGATCTGAAACTGCAGCCTGGCATGCCGGCCGAGGTGCTGATCAACACCGGTTCGCGCACCCTGTTGCAGTATCTCCTGCAGCCGGCCGGCAACATGATGGCTCGCGCCATGACCGAGGATTGATGCCCATGTCGAACCTTCGTCTGGCGCTGGGCTGCTGCCTGGCCATCTGCCTGAACCCGGTCGTGGCCGAGGAGCGCCGTAGTAGCGACCTATGGGGCCTCTATCAGGAAGCCATGCAGGCCGATCCGAGCCTGCTCAGAAGCGAGGCGCAGCTATCCTCGGCCGAGGAGCGCGAGCGAGAAACCATGGGGCGGCTGCTGCCGCAGGTGGCCTTTAACAGCAATTTCAATCAGACCTGGCGCGAATCGCCTGCGGCAAACCTCGAGTATCAGGGCGATAGCCACTCGCTGAGCCTGAGTCAGGCGCTCTATGAACCGGGCGCCTGGCGTAGCTACCAGAAATTCAACGCCCTCACTCGGCAATACGGCGCCCAGTATCAAAACAGCCGCGACGAAACGGCGATCAAGATGGTGGAGCTGTATTTTGCCGTGCTGGCCGCCGAGGACGAGGTGGAGCTGGTGCGGGCCGAAATGCAGGTCACCGAGCGCAACCTGGCCAGGGTCGAAGCGCTCTACCAACGGCAGATGGCGACCCTGACCGATCGGCTCAATGTGGCGGCGCGGGCAGACGGCCTTAAAGTGCGCTTGATCGACGCAGAGAATCAGGTCACGCGCAGTCGCGCGGCTGTCGCCGAGCGAGTCGGGCGCGAGGTGCACGAACCGCTCAGTCGCCTGGCTGAGGTGACAGGCCTGGCAGTGTCACCGCGCACCCAGGAGCAATGGATCGAGGCGGCGCTGGCGCACAGCCCGGCCCTGGCGGCCCGGCAACATGGCGTCAGCGCCGCGCAGGCGGCCGTCGGCGAGGCCAAGGCCGGTCACCTGCCTTCGATCGGCCTGAGCCTGAGTGCACAGCGCAGTGACATCGGCTTCGAAGGCGCGGCGGCACCGAAAACCGATACCTACGTCGCTGCGATCGGCCTCAGTTTGCCTCTCTATGCGGGCGGTTCCACCCGCGCCCGAGTGGCCGCAACCCTGGCCGAACAAGAGGTTGCCGAGCAGGATTACGAACTGCTGCGGCGCCAGGTGATTCGGGAAATTCGCGCGACCTACCAGGATGTCCAGTCCGGCCTGCCGCGGATCAAGGCGGCGCGCCTGGCGATGCAGTCGGAAACCAAGTCCCGCGAGGCGGCCGAGCGGGCTTTCGAACTGGGCGCCATGACCGCCGTCGACGTGGTCGAGCGGGTGCAGCAGGAGTTCCGCAGTCGGCGCGACTTCCTCAAGGCCCAGTACGGCTACCTCACCAGCGTGTTGATGCTGCACCGCTGGAGCGGCCGGCTGGATGAGGCCGACATCCGCCGCGCCAATGATCTGCTTGCCGCGGGCATGGCCGAGGCAACAGTGCATGGCAACTGACTCGCCTGCTGGCGCAGCGCGCCTCAGCGCGCCATCCACACACCCTTGTTCTGTCGTTCGCAGTAGGGCTTGAGGTAGAGGGCGTCGGTTTCCACGCCGTAATAGTGGATGTCCTGCTGATAGGGCATGCCGCCGACCCGGGCGTTGCGACAGACGCCGAAGGCGCCGAGCGGGCATTGCTCGACGAAGGCCACT
>JBFHKK010000372.1:0-3188 GCA_041595475.1 Pseudomonas sp.
CCAGCGGCGCGGTGATCCGCGACATCGTCAGCGTATTCCGGCGCCGCGCGCCCCAGGTCGAACTGACCCTGATCCCCACTGCCGTGCAGGGCCGCGAAGCGACCGGGCAGATCGTCCGCGCCCTGCAACTGGCCGACCGGCTGGGCTTCGATGCGCTGATCCTGGCCCGCGGCGGCGGCTCCCTGGAAGACCTCTGGTGCTTCAACGAGGAAGTCGTGGCGCGCGCCATCGACGCCTGCGTCACCCCCATCGTCAGCGCCGTGGGCCATGAGACCGATGTGTCCATCGCCGACTTCGTCGCCGACGTGCGCGCGCCCACGCCCTCGGCCGCCGCCGAGTTGCTGGCGCCCGACTCGAGCGAGCTGGTGCAGCGCCTGCACGGCCTGCAGCGGCGCCTGCAGCTCTGCATGGGCGGCCGCCTGGCCCGCGAGCAGATGCGCCTCGACGGCCTGCAACGGCGCCTGCGCCACCCCGGCGAACGCCTGCGCCAGCAGGCCCAGCGCCTGGACGACCTGGAGATGCGCCTGCAGCGGGCCCTGGCCCGCCAGCTGAGCACCCGCCAGGAACGCCTGGCCCGGCTGCAGACCCGCCTGGCCGGGCAACACCCGGAACGCAGCCTGCAGCTGCTGCGCCAGCGCCTGAGCAGCCTCGCCGAGCGCCTGCCACGGGCCATGCGCGAGCAACTCAAGGAGTGCCGCCTGCTGCTGCACAGCCAGGTGCAGACGCTCAACGCGGTCAGCCCCCTGGCGACCCTCGGCCGCGGCTACAGCATCCTCCTCGACGAGCGCGGCCGGGCCATCCGCCGGGCCGTCGACACCCGCCCCGGCCAGCGCCTCAAGGCCCGTCTCAGCGAAGGCGAGCTGGAGGTGCGGGTCGAGGACAACCATCTTGAGCCCGCCAACCTGTCGCTGCTGGATTGACCGAGCGACCGAACAGGACCACCCCGATGCGCCTGCTGTTTGTCTTTTTCAGTCTGCTGATCGCCCTGCCCGTCCAGGCCGAAGGCTTTATCAGTCGCCTGCTGCACAAGCCGGTGCCCGGTGGCGTCGCGGTGATCGACCTGGGTCCTGGCGCCAGCGCGCCCAAGGTGCGCTTTCAGGGCCGGCCAGTGCTGGTGATCAAGGAGGATGGCGCACGCTGGATCGCCATAGTCGGCCTGGCGCTGGGCACAGCCCCCGGCCGCCAGCAGATCGAAGTCGACGGCCGCGGCAATCTGAGCTTCGCGGTGGGCCAGCGCCACTACGCCGAGCAGCGCATCACCCTGAAGAACCAGGAACAGGTCAGTCCCAATCCGCAGAACCTGGCGCGCATCGAGCGCGAACTGGCCGAGCAGAGCCGCGCCTACCGCCAGTTCAGCCCGCGCCAGCCGAGCAATCTGCTGTTCGACAGACCTGTCGAGGGGCCGCTCTCCAGCCCCTTCGGCCTGCGCCGTTTCTTCAACGGCGAGGAGCGCAACCCCCATTCTGGCCTGGACTTCGCCGCCAGGCAGGGCTCGCCGATCAAGGCGCCGGCGGCCGGCAGGGTGATCCTGATCGGCGACTACTTCTTCAACGGCAAGACCCTGTTCCTCGACCACGGCCAGGGCCTGATCAGCATGTTCTGCCACCTCTCGGCGATCGAGGCGAAGCTGGGCCAGGAAGTGCCGCGCGGCGGCCTGCTGGGCAAGGTCGGCGCCAGCGGTCGCGCCACCGGCCCGCACCTGCACTGGAATGTCAGCCTCAACGATGCGCGCATCGACCCGGCCATCTTTATCGGCGCCTTTAAGCCCTGATAGCCTGCGCAATTGGCTCGCACTCCGAACGCCTCCAGCAGCACAGAATCTCTCCGGAATTGCCAAAGAGACGATTTCTATCAATTTTTCAACAATGCTTGCCATCTTTGAGCGACAACCTTAGGGTTGACGCCATGAACACTCCCCACACCCTCATTCTGCGCCGGCAACAGGCCAACCTCCGCCTGGTCAGCCCACGACTGCGTGACTGACTCGCCACGCCCTGCCCGCGCCCCGCTTTCAGATTCAGCCTGGCCCGGCCCACGAGGCCGTCGCAACCTAAGGATTCCGCCATGAGCATGCGCAAAGACCCCACCGGCAAGTACCGCGCCTTCACCCCGATCCAGCTGCCGGATCGCAGCTGGCCGTCGAAGACCATCACCCGGGCGCCGATCTGGCTGTCCTCGGATCTGCGCGACGGCAACCAGTCGCTGATCGAGCCGATGGATGCGGCCAAGAAGCTGCGTTTCTTCAAGACCCTGGTGCAGGTCGGCCTCAAGCAGATCGAGGTGGGTTTTCCCTCGGCCTCGCAGACCGATTTCGACTTCGTCCGCAGCCTGATCGAGGACGGCCACATCCCCGAGGACGTGACCATCCAGGTGCTGACCCAGGCCCGCGAGGACCTGATCCGCCGCACCTTCGAATCGCTCCAGGGCGCCAGGCAAGCCATCGTCCACGTCTACAACGCCACCGCCCCGGCGTTTCGCCGCATCGTCTTCAACCAGGACAAGGCCGGGGTGGTCGCCATCGCTGTGAACGCCGCGCGCCTGATCAAGCAGCTGGCCGAGCAGCAGCCGCAGACCCGCTGGACCTTCCAGTACTCGCCGGAGATCTTCACCTCCACCGAACTGGAGTTCGCCGTGGAAGTCTGCGACGCGGTGCTCGACGTCTGGCAGCCGACACCCGAGAACAAGGCCATCCTCAACCTGCCGGCCACGGTGGAGGTGTCCACGCCGAACATCTATGCCGACCAGATCGAGTGGTTCGGCCGCCATATCAGCCGCCGCGACAGCGTGCTGATCAGCCTGCACACCCACAACGACCGCGGCACCGGCGTGGCCGCCAGCGAACTGGGCCTGATGGCCGGCGCCGACCGTGTCGAGGGCTGCCTGTTCGGCAACGGCGAGCGCACCGGCAACGTCGATCTGGTCAACCTGGCCTTGAACCTCTATACGCAGGGCATCCACCCGGGCCTGGACTTCTCCGACATAGACGCGGTGCGCAAGGTGGTCGAGGAGTGCAATCAGTTGCCGGTCCACCCGCGCCACCCCTATGTCGGCGACCTGGTGCATACCGCCTTCTCCGGCTCGCACCAGGACGCCATCCGCAAGGGCTTCGCCCAGCAGGATCCCAACGGCCTCTGGGAAGTGCCCTACCTGCCGATCGACCCGGCCGACATCGGCCGCAGCTACGAGGC
>JBFHKK010000373.1:0-3188 GCA_041595475.1 Pseudomonas sp.
AGCGCCGGCTGTTCTTCGTCGACTTCGCCGACATCCATTTCATCTCGGCGCTGCACGGCACCGGCGTGGGCCACCTGTACAAGACGGTGCAGGCCTCCTTCCAGTCGGCCATCACCCGCTGGCCGACCAGCCGCCTGACCCAGATCCTCGAGGACGCGGTGCGCGAGCACCAGCCGCCGCTGGTCAACGGCCGCCGGATCAAGCTGCGCTACGCCCACCTGGGCGGCGCCAACCCGCCGCTGATCGTGATCCACGGCAACCAGGTCGAAGCGGTGCCGCGCGCCTACTCGCGCTACCTGGAGAACACCTACAGGCGCGTGCTCAAGCTGGTCGGCACGCCGATCCGCATCGAGTACAAGGGCGGCGAGAACCCCTACGAGGACAAGAAGAACACCCTCACCGACCGTCAGGTCAACAAGAAGCGCCGGCTGATGAGCCACCACAAGAAGGCCGAGAAGAAGCGCAAGGACAAGAAGCGCTGATTGCTTTCGCCTCTGTGCCAAGGCGCCTGCGGGCGCCTTTTTCGTGCCCGGTCGATCGGCTATCCTGACCCACCGACAGCGCCCGCCAGGACGCTGAGCCGCAGGACGAGTTCATGATCAGCAGCAAGTTGCCCCACGTCGGCACCACCATCTTCACCCGCATGTCCCAGCTCGCCGCCGAAGCCGGCGCGCTCAACCTGTCCCAGGGCTTTCCCGATTTCGACGGGCCCCAGGCGCTGCGCGATGCGGTCGGCCGGCATGTCGCCGCCGGACATAACCAGTACGCGCCCCTGGCCGGGTTGCCAGCGCTGCGCGAGCAGGTGGCGGCCAAGATCGCCCGTTGCTACGGCCGCTCGGTCGATTCCGAGCGCGAGGTGACCATCACCCCGGGGGCGACCCAGGCGATCTTCTGCGCGGTGCAGGCGCTGATCCGCCCGGGCGATGAGGTCATCGTCTTCGACCCCTGCTACGACAGCTACGAGCCCTCGGTCGAACTGGCCGGCGGGCGCTGCCTCCACGTGCCTCTGAGCCTGGCGGACTTCGCCATCGACTGGCAGCGCCTGAGCGAGGCGTTGAGTCCCAGAACCCGGCTGATCATCCTCAATAGCCCGCATAATCCCAGCGGCGCGCTGATCTCCCGTGCCGACCTGGACCGCCTGGCGGCGCTGATCCGCGAGCGCGACCTCTACCTGATCAGCGACGAGGTCTACGAGCATCTGGTCTACGACGGCGCAGCCCATGCCAGTGTGCTGGCCCACGAGGAACTCTATGCACGCGCCTTGGTGGTCAGCTCGTTCGGCAAGACCTACCACGTCACCGGGTGGAAGACCGGCTACGTGGTGGCCCCGCCGGCGCTCACCGCCGAACTGCGCAAGGTGCACCAGTACGTGAGCTTCTGCGGGGTGACGCCGCTGCAGTGGGCGCTGGCCGACTTTATGGCCGAGCATCCCGAGCATGTCGAGGAACTGCCGGCCTTCTACCAGGCCAAGCGCGACCTGTTCTGCGACCTGCTCAAGGACTCGCGCTTCAGCTTCCGGCGCGCCCCCGGCACCTATTTCCAGCTGGCCGACTATTCGGCGATCCGTGATGACCTGGACGATGTGGCCATGGCCGAGTGGCTGACCCGCGAGCATGGTGTGGCGACCATCCCGGTGTCGGTGTTCTACCAAGACCCGCCCAAGGGCCTGCGCCTGGTGCGCTTCTGCTTCGCCAAGCGCGAGGACACGCTGCGCCAGGCCGCGGAGAAGCTATGCGCGATCTAACGGTATTGCCCGACCTGCAGCTGGCGCTGGTGCAGACCGAACTGGTTTGGCAGGATCCGGCGGCCAACCGGGCGCACTTCGAGGCACTGCTGGCGCCGCTCGAGGGGGTCGACCTGGTGCTGCTGCCGGAGATGTTCAGTACCGGCTTCTCCATGGACTCGGCCAGCCTGGCCGAGCCCGAGGACGGTCCCAGCACTGTCTGGCTGCAGGAGCAGGCCCGCCGCCTGCAGGCGGTGGTCAGCGGCAGCCTGATCATTCAGGCGGCCGACGGCAGCTACCGCAACCGCCTGCTCTGGGCACGCCCGGACGGCACCTTGGCCCACTACGACAAGCGCCATCTGTTCCGCATGGCCGGCGAGCACAAGCACTACGCCGCCGGCGAGCAGCAAGTGCTGCTGGAACTCAAGGGCTGGCGGGTCCGTCCGCTGATCTGCTACGACCTGCGTTTCCCGGTGTGGAGTCGCGATCCGCACGAGACCGACCTGCTGCTCTATACCGCCAACTGGCCGGCCGCGCGCCGCCAGCACTGGAACCGCCTGCTGCCGGCGCGGGCGATCGAGAACCTGTGCTACGTGGCGGCGGTCAACCGCGTCGGCGCGGACGGCAAGGGCCATGCCTACAGCGGTGACAGCCAGGTGCTGGATTTTCAGGGTGAGAGCCTGCTCAACGCCGAAGGAGCAGGCGGCGTGTTCCGCATCGCCCTCTCCGGCAAGGACTTGGCGGATTATCGAGAACGGTTTCCCGCCTATCTGGATGCCGATCGATTCGAGCTGCGCTAGGTTCGCGCCAAGCGAGCCCTGGCGCTGCCGGGCCTGGAAACGAAAACGCCGGGCAGTGCCCGGCGTTGTTCGGTCCAGCTGAGCGATTCAGGCGGCCTGGGCCTCGACCTGCTTGAGCGCGCGATTCAATGCGCTGAACAGGGCGCGCAGGCTGGCCGTGGTCAGGTTCTCGTCGATGCCCACGCCGTGCAGGGCGCGACCGCCCTCCATGCGCAGCTCGATATAGGCCGCCGCCTTGGCGTGGGTGCCTGCGCCGATGGCGTGCTCGCTGTAGTCCATGATCTCCACGGCCAGCGGCAGGCCGGCCACCAGGGCTTCCAGCGGGCCCTTGCCGATGCCGCGCCAGTGCTGGCTGTTGCCGCCGGCGAGCACCTCCACGTCGATCGCGCAGGTGGCGTTCTCTTCCTGCAGGCGATGGCTTTTGAGCGTATAGGGGGTGCTGGCCTGCAGGTATTCACGGTCGAACAGCTGGTAGATCTGCGCGGCGCTCATCTCCAGGCCGAGGCGGTCGGTTTCTTTCTGCACCACCTGGCTGAACTCGATCTGCATGCGCCGCGGCAGGCTGATGCCGTACTCCTGCTCCAGCAAATAGGTGATGCCGCCCTTGCCGGACTGGCTGTTGACGCGGATCACCGCCTCGTAGCTGCGGCCGATGTCGGCCGGAT
>JBFHKK010000374.1:0-3177 GCA_041595475.1 Pseudomonas sp.
ATGCCATTCCGGTGCAGGCCGACCGCTCCGGCGCCCGCACGGCGCTCGATCTGCCCCAGGACGCCCCCGTAGTGGCCCTGATGCCCGGCAGTCGCGGCGGAGAAGTGGCCCGCCTGGGCGCGCTCTTTCTCGACACCGCCCAGCGTCTGCGGGCGCTGCGCCCCGGCATCCGCTTCGTGCTGTCGGCCGCCAGCCCGGAGCGCCGCGCGCAGCTCGAGGCGCTGCTGGTCGGTCGCGATTTGCCGCTGACCCTGGTCGAGGGTCGCTCCCATGAGGCCCTGGCGGCCTGTGATGCGGTGCTCATCGCCTCCGGCACCGCAACCCTGGAGGCACTGCTGCACAAGCGGCCGATGGTGGTCGCCTACAAGGTCGCGCCCCTGACCTACCGAATCCTCAAGCGCCTGGTCAAGACGCCCTATATCTCCCTGCCCAACCTGCTGGCCGAACGCATGCTGGTGCCGGAACTGATCCAGGAGGCGGCTACCCCCGAAGCCCTGGCCCAGGCCCTGGCGCCGCTGCTCGACGATGGCGAGGTGCAGACCGAAGGCTTCGGCGTGATACACCGCGCCCTGCGCCGCGATGCCTCGGTGCAGGCCGCCGCTGCCGTGCTCGAACTGGTGGCGCGGACCTGATGCAGCTGGGGCTGGATTTCACCCAGGTCCAGGAGCTGGTGGCCGGGGTCGACGAAGTCGGCCGTGGCCCCCTCTGCGGGGCGGTGGTCACCGCGGCGGTGATTCTCGATCCGGCGCGACCGATCAGCGGCCTGAATGACTCCAAGAAACTCAGCGAAGCACGCCGCGAAGCGCTGTTCGATGAAATACAGGAGAAGGCCCTGGCCTGGTGCATCGCCCGCGCCGAAGTCGAGGAAATCGATCGGCTGAACATCCTTCAGGCCACGATGTTGGCCATGCAGCGGGCGGTGGAAGGCCTGAGCGTGACCCCCAGGCTGGCGCTGATCGACGGCAATCGTTGTCCGCGTCTGCAGGTGCCCAGCGCCGCGGTGGTCAAGGGTGACAGCCAGGTGCCGGCGATCGCCGCCGCCTCGATCCTGGCCAAGGTCAGCCGCGACCGCGAAATGCAGTGCCTGGATCTGCAGTATCCGGGCTACGGCATCGGCGGGCACAAGGGCTATCCCACGGCGACCCATCTGGAGGCCCTGCGCCGCCTGGGGCCGACGCCGATCCACCGGCGCTCCTTCGCCCCGGTGCGGGCCCTGCTGGAACCCTAGGGCCGAGCTGAGGCGCGCGTCTCTGGTCTTTATCCCCGGGCCCGGTACAATCCGGGCCTTGTCGTTTTCGTGTCCCCCATAGGCTTGCCATGACCGCTTCCTTCGTCCACCTGCGTCTGCATACCGAATACTCCCTGGTCGACGGTCTGGTGCGGGTCAAGCCGCTGATCAAGGCGGTGGCGGCGGCCGGCATGCCTGCGGTAGCGGTCACCGACATGAGCAACATGTGCGCCCTGGTCAAGTTCTATAAGGCGGCCATGGGCGGCGGCATCAAGCCGATCTGCGGGGCGGACATCTGGCTGGCCAGCGCCGAGGAGGACGGGCCGCTCACGCGCCTGACCCTGCTGGCGATGAATGCCCGGGGCTATCGCAACCTCACCGAACTGGTCTCGCGCGGTTGGGTCGAGGGCCAGCAGAACGATCTGGTGGTCATCCAGCGCGACTGGGTCAAGGCCGCGGCCGAGGGCCTGGTCGCCTTGTCCGGGGCCAAGGAGGGGGAAATCGGCCGTGCCCTGCTGGCCGGTGATCCGGGCAAGGCCGAGGCGCTGCTGGGCGAGTGGCTGGCGGTCTTCCCCGAGCGCTTCTACCTGGAGGTGCAACGCACCAACAGGGTCGGCGACGAGGAACACCTGCACGCCGCAGTGGCCCTGGCCGATCGCCTGGATGTGCCCCTGGTGGCGACCAACGACGTGCGCTTCCTCAAGGCCGCCGACTTCGAGGCCCATGAGACCCGCGTGTGCATCGGCGAGGGCCGCAGCCTGGACGACCCGCGCCGGCCGCGCAACTACTCCGACCAGCAGTACCTGAAGACCCCGGAAGAAATGGCCGAGCTGTTCAGCGACCTGCCCGAGGCGCTGGAGAACAGCGTCGAGATCGCCAAGCGCTGCAACATCGAGGTCCAGCTGGGCAAGTATTTCCTCCCCGACTTCCCGGTGCCGGCCGGCATGACCATGGACGAGTACTTTCGCAAGGTCTCCTTCGACGGCCTGGAAGAGCGCCTGGCCGTGCTGCTGCCGCCGGACACGCCGGACTACGAGGCGAAGAAGCAGGTCTATGTCGACCGCCTGAATTTCGAGCTGGATATCATCATCCAGATGGGCTTTCCCGGTTACTTCCTGATCGTCATGGACTTCATCCAGTGGGCCAAGAACAACGGCGTGCCGGTCGGCCCGGGACGGGGGTCGGGCGCCGGTTCCCTGGTGGCCTATGTGCAGAAGATCACCGACCTCGATCCGCTGGCCTACGACCTGCTGTTCGAGCGCTTCCTCAACCCCGAGCGGGTGTCGATGCCCGACTTCGACGTCGACTTCTGCATGGACGGCCGCGACCGGGTGATCGACTACGTGGCCGAGAAGTACGGGCGCAACGCGGTGAGCCAGATCATCACCTTCGGCTCCATGGCGGCCAAGGCGGTGGTGCGCGACGTGGCCCGGGCCCAGGGCAAGTCCTACGGCCTGGCCGACCGCCTGTCGAAGATGATTCCCTTCGAGGTCGGCATGACCCTGGAGAAGGCCTACGAGCAGGAGGAGGCGCTGCGCGACTTCCTCAAGAGCGACGAGGAGGCCGCGGAAATCTGGGAGATGTCGCTCAAGCTCGAGGGCATCACCCGCGGCACCGGCAAGCACGCCGGCGGCGTGGTGATCGCGCCGACCAAGCTCACCGACTTCTCGCCGATCGCCTGTGACGAAGAGGGCGGCGGCCTGGTGACCCAGTTCGACAAGGACGACGTCGAGGCCGCCGGCCTGGTCAAGTTCGACTTCCTAGGTCTGCGCACCCTGACCATCATCAAGTGGGCGATGGAGACCATCAACCGCGAGCAGGCCAAGAAGAATCTTGCGCCGCTGAACATCGACTTCATCCCCCTGGATGACAAGCCGACCTTCCAGATGCTGCAGAAGGCCGAGACCACCGCGGTGTTCCAGCTCGAATCGCGCGGCATGAAGGAGCTG
>JBFHKK010000375.1:0-3175 GCA_041595475.1 Pseudomonas sp.
AACCCCACCGCGGGAATTGCGCGAGCGGCCGTCCAGGCCGGAGACGAGCGGCCCGGTCGCGGGCGAAGGCAAGGGAAACCCGAGGCGCCCTGCCGGACGATTTTCAGTGTCAGTGCCGGCGCCTGTATAGCGAGGCGCCTTGGCAGGCGGACCGCCTCGGCGCCTACCAATACCAGGCACACCGCGAGCAATTTCCCCTGCTCTCGCTGCCGATCGGCGTGGTGCGAGTGGGCGGTGGGCAGCACTGGCTCCGGCGGCCAAGCGCCCGCCCGGTTGCAGCCTGCCCGTGACCGACGCGCAGAAGCTGGCCGCCCTAGCGCTGCCGGCCAGGGCGCGGGCCGCTAATCGAGTTCCGGATAACTGAAGTCGAATACCCGCGCCACCTCGGCCGCGTGCCAGGAGGCTGCGGCCACGCCATCGGGGGCGCCGCTGAAGCGGCCCAGTCGGGTGACGCAGTCGAAGAAGCCGATGCGCGGCAGGCGGCTGGCGCCCTGGCTGATCACCAAGGCGCTGCGCAGCGGCCGCTCGGCCTGGGCATCGAGCAGGGCCAGATGCTCGAGCGCCGCGGTCAGGGTTTGCATCGCCGGGCTGGGCAAGGCCACCCGCTCGATCAAGGCCCGATAGGTCAGCAAATGCCGCTGACTGCGGGCGCTCTCCAGTTCGGCAAGCAATGCCAACCAGTGCTGGCGACTGATGCTGACGCTCAAGAGGCCGCCTCCCAGCCGGCCACGCCGAGCGACCAGGCCAGGGCCCGCTGGATGGCCGCATCGGGCTCGCGCTCACCGCGCTCGATCATCCCCAGGTAGTGCGGACTGATGCCGACCGCCCGGGCCAATTGCTCGGGCGACAGGCCCTTGGCTTCGCGCAGTTGCGCCAACTGGCTCAGGGTTGGCGTCGCCGCCGGCTTGGCCGCCGACTCCTGAGCCGATGCCGACGAGGGCGCCGCGGCGCTGCGCCCGGCGGCCTTCAGCAAGGCCTGATACTCGGCCCACGGCAGCACCGCATAGTCGGGCTCGCCGTCGCGCATGATGACTTGCACATTCATATCGACTCTCCATGGAAGGCAATACCGCGACTTTCGATAGATGCCCTGCAGGCCCCCATGTTAACAGCCTGCCGCTACAAAGGGCGCGGCCCAAAGTGCCAATCGTTATTAAGAGAATAGACTGCCAGGCACCTCCCACAACCGACCCAAGACCATGCAGCGGCTCGCCTGCCGCCCCTCGGCAGTGGCTATCGGCGCCCGCTGCCTCAGGGCGCCGGCCCGTCCTCGGCGGCATCGCCCGACAGATCTTCGATACGCTCCAGGCGCTCGGCCGGCTGCGCCTGGCGCCACATGCGAAAGGCCTCCAGTTCGGCACTCCAGGTCCGCAGCACCCAGGCCAGCACCGCCAGATCATCGACCAGGCCGACGCCCACCAGCCAGTCGGGCAAGGCATCCAGCGGCGTGACGAAATAGACCAGGGCGGCCACCACGGCGAGCACGGCCTTGCGGTCGATAGCGCGGTACTCGCCTCGCCACCAGGCCAGACACAGGCTCTGCAGCACGCGCAAATCCTCTCTCAGCCCGGCCAGGCGCGGGCCCTGCTCGGCGCTCTTGCGAGCGACCGTGCGCAGCAGATTAAGCAAGCGTCCGCCACTTAGATAACGCTGAGCCAAGGGCAGGTATCGGATGAATCCCCAGGGTGCGTTCATGCGCTGTTCTCGCTAAGCCTTGTGGCCACTGGGCTCGCGTGGGTTATCCACCAAAGCTGTGGATAACCTTGTGAGCAGTTTTTCAATAAGCTTACCAAAGGCCCGCCCCATGCGGCCTTGGGACGGATCGAGTATTTTTTAGACAGCTTAAAAAGCTCTTTTATATCAATAACTTAACAATTTATCCGAATGACGCTCGAGCCCCCAAGCAAGGCTCTAGGCGCATTCCTGAAAATGTGCATAAGCCATTACCCCGGACTTGTTTTTTTGCCCGATCTGAGCGAGGGGTCCGGCATCTTGCGGGCTGCTTGATCGAGCGCACAAATGAAAACGCCCCGTGAAAACGGGGCGTTTCTGCTGCCAGGTACCCTTACTCTTGAGCGGCGTCCTTGATACCCAGAAGCTCAAGTTCGAACACCAGCACCGAGTTTGCCGGAATGGCCGGTGAAGGGCTGCGTTCGCCGTAGGCCAGTTCGCTGGGGATGTACAGCTTGTACTTCTCGCCGACATGCATCAGTTGCAGACCTTCGACCCAGCCCGGGATCACGCCGCTGACCGGCAGATCGATCGGACTGCCGCGCTCGATCGAACTGTCGAAAACGCTGCCATCAGTCAGTTTGCCCTCGTAATGCACGGTGACCACGTCGGTGGCCTTCGGCTGGGCGCCCTCGGCCTTGGTCAGGACTTCGTACTGCAAGCCGGATTCGGTGGTGACCACCCCTTCGCGCTTGGCGTTTTCTTCAAGGAACGCCTTGCCGGCCTTGGCCGCTTCCTCGTTGATGGTCGCCAGACGCTCTTCGGCGCGCTTTTGCAGGAAGGCAAAGGCTTCGATCAGCTCTTCGTCCTTCAGGCGCTGTTCCTTCTTGCCGATGGCATCTTCGATGCCCTGGGCGACGGCCTTGGAGTCCAGGTCGTCCATGCCTTCCTGGGCCAGGCTCTTGCCCATGTTCAGGCCGATGCCGTAGGAGGCTTTCTGCGCCGGCGTTTCCAGTTGCACTTCGCTGGTTTGCGAGTCGCAACCGGCGACCATCAGGCCCATCAGCGCAACCGCCGCTGCTAAACGATGCTGTTTCATGCTTATTCCTTGTTCGGTGCGCCCTGGGGCAATCGAGTGAAGGCGCGAGCTTAGCAGGCGGCCCCGATCAATGGCTAGCCGAAGCGAAACCGGCACAGGGACTGAGCACTTGAATCTTAAGGAAGTAGAGAAGGTACTGCGAAGGGATGAAGCGAGGGCGAAGCGAGGAAGGAAAATGGCGCAGCGGACGGGACTCGAACCCGCGACCCCCGGCGTGACAGGCCGGTATTCTAACCGACTGAACTACCGCTGCGCGTAACCCCGAAAGCGAGATTGGTGGGTGATGACGGGATCGAACCGCCGACCCTCTGCTTGTAAGGCAGATGCTCTCCCGGCTGAGCTAATCACCCTTCACTCTCGAAGTGGGGCGCATTCTAGAGAGCCATCAGCACCTTGGCAAGCCCT
>JBFHKK010000376.1:0-3174 GCA_041595475.1 Pseudomonas sp.
ACGCTGATCTTCGCCGGCCCCTGGCTGATGCGTGAATTCATGGAGTACACGCAGAGCCTGATCATGAACATTCCGCTGTTGATCGGCTGACATGCTGGAGCTGAGCAACGAACAGATCGACGGCTGGGTCAGTTCCTTTCTGCTGCCGCTGTTTCGCATCGCATCGCTGCTGATGGCCATGCCGATCATCGGCACCCAGCTGGTGCCGACGCGCGTGCGCCTGTACCTGGCGCTGGCCATCTGCCTGGTGCTGGTGCCCAATCTGCCGCCGATGCCGCAGGTCGAGCTGCTGAGCGTGCAGGCCATGGTGCTGATCGCCCAGGAGGTGCTGATCGGGGTCATGCTCGGCTTCACCCTGCAGCTGTTCTTCCACGCCTTCGTGATCGCCGGGCAGATCGTCTCCATGCAGATGGGCCTGGGCTTCGCCTCCATGGTCGATCCGGCCAATGGCGTCTCGGTGCCGGTGATCGGCCAGTTCTTTCTGATGCTGGTGACTCTGCTGTTCCTGGCCATGAACGGCCACCTGGTGGTCTTCGAGGTGCTGGCCGAGAGTTTCAACACCCTGCCGGTGGGCGAGGGGCTGATGAGCGAGCACCACTGGGAACTGGCGACCAAGCTGGGTTGGGTGCTGGCGGCGGCGCTGCTGCTGGTGCTGCCGGCGATCACCGCCTTGCTGGTGGTCAACGTGGCCTTCGGCGTGATGACCCGGGCGGCGCCGCAACTCAATATCTTCTCGATCGGCTTTCCCCTGACCCTGGTGCTGGGCATGGTCATCGTCTGGGTCGGCATGGCCGACATCCTCTCGCAATACCAACGCTTCGTCAGCGAAGCCCTGCAACTGCTGCGCGAAATGGCGCGGGCCAGCTGAGGCGCGATCATGGCCGAATCGGAAAGCGGTGCCGATAAAAGCGAAGAACCCACGGAGAAACGCCTGCGCGAGTCCCGCGAGAAGGGCCAGATCGCGCGCTCCAAGGAGCTCAGCACCCTGGCGGTGATGCTGGCCGGGGCCGGTGGCCTGCTGGCCTCCGGCGGCAGCCTGGGGGTGACCCTGCTGGAGATCATGCGTGGCAACTTCTCCCTGCCGCGCGAGGTGGTGATGGACGAGGGCGCCATGCTCATCTGGCTGCTGGCCTCCGGCGAGCTGGCCCTGGAGGCCCTGCTGCCACTGTTCCTGGCCTTGCTGATCGCCTCGGTGATAGGACCGATCGCCATGGGTGGCTGGCTGTTCTCGGCCCAGGCGCTGGCGCCCAAGTTCAGCCGGATGGACCCCTTGGCCGGGCTCAAGCGCATGTTCTCGACCAAGGCCCTGGTCGAGCTGCTCAAGGCCCTGGCCAAATTCCTGGTGGTGCTGCTGGTGGCCCTGGCGGTGCTCGCCGCCGGCGAGGACGACCTCTTGGCCATGGCCCACGAGCCGCTGGAGCGGGCGATCATGCATGCCGCCCAGCTGGCCGGCTGGAGCGCCCTGTGGATGTCCTGCGGGATCATCCTGATCGCCGCGGTGGACGTGCCTTTCCAGCTCTGGGATCACAAGCAGAAGCTGATGATGACCAAGCAGGAGGTGCGTGACGAGTACAAGGACAGCGAGGGCAAGCCCGAAGTCAAGTCGCGCATCCGCCAGCTGCAGCGCGAGATGGCCGAGCGGCGGATGATGCAGGCGGTGCCCGAGGCCGACGTGGTGATCACCAACCCGACCCACTTCGCCGTGGCCCTGAAGTACGACCCGGCCAAGGGCAGCGCGCCCGTGCTGCTGGCCAAGGGCGGCGACTTCACCGCCCTGAAGATCCGCGAGATCGCCCAGGAGCACAAGGTCATGCTGCTGGAATCGCCGGCGCTGGCGCGGGCGGTGTTCTACTCCACCGAGCTGGATCAGGAGATTCCCGCCGGCCTCTATCTGGCCGTGGCCCAGGTGCTGGCCTATGTCTATCAGCTGCGCCAGTACCAGGCCGGCAAGGGCAAGCGCCCGGCGCCGTTGCCGGATCTGCCGATCCCGCCGGACCTGCGCCGCGATCCCTAACAAGAAGCCGTGCCGCAAGGGCTGGCCACTGACTGTCTGCGGGTAACTTGGAACGCTTCTTGCCCTATCCCTCCCAGAGCGCCTGGGCGCGTCAAAATATTGAGCTGGCTGGGGTAGGGAAGTGGCAATAGATCGTTCGCAACTGCTCGGTGATGTGCGCAGCAATCTGTCCGGATTGCGTCACGGCAACCTGGGCATCCCGGTGCTGCTGCTGGTCATGCTCGGCATGGTCATGCTGCCGATCCCGCCCTTTCTGCTCGATGTGCTCTTCACCTTCAGCATCGCGCTGTCGATCGTGGTCCTGCTGGTCAGCATCTACGCCCTGCGGCCGCTGGATTTCGCCGTGTTCCCGACCATCTTGCTGGCCGCGACCCTGCTGCGCCTGGCCCTCAACGTGGCCTCCACGCGGGTGGTGCTGCTCAACGGCCACGAGGGCCACGGCGCCGCCGGCCAGGTGATCCAGGCCTTCGGCGAGGTGGTGATCGGCGGCAACTACGTGGTCGGTATCGTGGTGTTCGCCATCCTCATGATCATCAACTTCGTGGTGGTCACCAAGGGCGCCGGGCGCATCTCGGAAGTGTCCGCACGCTTTACCCTGGATGCCATGCCGGGCAAGCAGATGGCCATCGACGCCGACCTCAATGCCGGCCTGATCGATCAGGCCGAAGCCAAGAAGCGCCGCTCCGAGGTGTCCCAGGAGGCGGACTTCTATGGCTCGATGGACGGTGCCAGCAAGTTCGTCCGCGGCGATGCCATCGCCGGCCTGCTGATCCTGTTCATCAACCTGATCGGCGGCATCGCCATCGGCATCTTCCAGCACAGCCTGAGCTTCGCCGACGCCGGCAAGGTCTACACCCTGCTGACCATCGGCGACGGCCTGGTCGCGCAGATTCCCTCGCTGCTGCTGTCCACCGCGGCCGCGGTGATGGTCACCCGGGTCTCCAGTTCCGCGGACATGGGCCCCCAGGTCAACCGCCAGATGTTCGCCTCGCCGCGCGCCCTGGCAGTGGCGGCGGCGATCATGATCGCCATGGGCCTGGGGCCCGGCATGCCGCATTTCTCCTTCATCAGCCTGGGCCTGGTCGCCGCCGGCGCCGCCTACTGGATCGCCAACAAGCAGCGCAAGATCAAGGAGGCCGAGGTCAAGGAGGTCCAGCGCC
>JBFHKK010000377.1:0-3171 GCA_041595475.1 Pseudomonas sp.
CCCAGGTCGCGATGAATCAACTTGAACCAGGCGCGGGCGAAGGCGTCGGCGAACGCCTGCGGGTCGTCGCGGAAGCGCTTGGATATCTTGGCGTATTCGGGGTCGAAACGCAGGGTCAGGTCGGTGGTGAGCATGGTCGGCTTGTGGAACTTGCCCGGCACATGGGCGTCCGGAATATCCTCAGGCGCATCCTTGGCCACCCACATCTTGGCCCCGGCAGGCGACTGGGTCAGTTCCCATTCGTACTTGAACAGGTTCTCGAAGTAGCTGTGGCTCCACTGCGCCGGGGTCTGCGTCCAGGTGACCTCGATGCCGCTGGAGATGGTGTCCTTGCCGTGTCCTGTGCCGTAGTCGCTCATCCAGCCCAGGCCCTGGGCCTCCATGGGCGCGGCCTCGGGCTCCGGCCCCTTGTGCGCCTCGGGCGCGGCGCCATGGCACTTGCCAAAGGTATGGCCGCCGGCGATCAGGGCCACGGTTTCCTCGTCGTCCATGGCCATGCGGCTGAAGGTGGCGCGGATGTCCTTGGCCGCCAGCATGTAGTCGCCGCTGGCGTTGGGCCCTTCCGGGTTGACGTAGATCAGGCCCATATGGGTCGCACCGAAGGGCGCACTGAGCTCGCGATCGTCGCTCACCCGATCCGGGTCGACGCCGAGCCAGGCGGTTTCCGCCCCCCAGTTGACGTCCTGGTCCGGCTCCCACACATCTTCACGCCCGGCACCGAAGCCGAAGGTCCGAAAGCCCATGGACTCGAGCGCGACGTTGCCTGCGAGGATCAACAGATCGGCCCAGGAGATCTGCTGACCGTATTTTTGCTTGATCGGCCACAGCAGGCGGCGGGTCTTGTCGATATTGACGTTGTCCGGCCAGGAGTTCAGCGGGGCGAAGCGCTGCTGGCCGCGACCGCCGCCACCGCGACCGTCGGTGATGCGATAGGTGCCGGCGGCGTGCCAGGCCATACGAATGATCTGCGGCCCGTAATGACCGAAGTCGGCCGGCCACCAGTCCTGGCTGTCGGTCATCATCTTGGCCAGATCCGCCTTGAGCGCCTGATAGTCGAGCTTCTTGAACTCTTCGGCGTAGTTGAACGTCTCGCCCAGCGGATTGGACTTCTCCGAATGTTGGTTCAGCAGATCCACACGCAGCTGGTTGGGCCACCAATCCTTGTTGGTCGTGCCGCCGCCAGCGACGTGATTGAAGGGACACTTACCTTGGTTTGCCATTGTTCTCTCCTTTCTCCTCAGCGGATCGGACCCAACGACAGGGTCGGCGATCTGACAAGCCTAGACCCGCTTTGACAGGTGAACCAATTCATCAAACGCAACTGCGCGATAGCCATTCTCTTTCAGGGGAGAAACAAAAAATCGGCTTACCACCCGCCCTTCTTTACCCCCCAGCTGAGCCACCTGCAGGATATAGAGCAAAGGGCATAGGACATGGCCGAGCCGGTTGCAGCCGGCGCACCAAGGAGCCCGCAGCGTCGAGTCGCCGACAAAGTGAAAAGACGCGCCAATAGGATCGCGTCAAGCAGTGCGGTTGAGTAGCGACTCCGCAGGCGTCCATAGATATCCGCTTTCATGCGGGCAACAAAAAACCGGGCACTGGGCCCGGTTTTTCGTGACGCTAGCTCTGCTTACTCGGCGGCCGCTTCGACCTGACCGGCAACCGGACGATCAACCAGCTCGACATAAGCCATGGGCGCGTTGTCCCCGGCGCGGAAACCGCACTTGAGGATGCGCAGGTAGCCGCCCTGGCGGGTGGCATAGCGCTTGCCCAGATCGTTGAACAGCTTGCCGACGATGGCTTTCGAACGAGTACGGTCGAAGGCCAGACGACGGTTGGCGACGCTGTCGACCTTGGCCAGGGTGATCAGCGGCTCGGCGACGCGACGCAGTTCCTTGGCTTTCGGCAGAGTAGTTTTGATCAGCTCGTGCTCGAACAGCGAAACCGCCATGTTCTGGAACATGGCCTGACGGTGGGCGCTGGTGCGGCTGAGGTGACGGCCACTTTTACGATGACGCATGGTTCAATTCCTTACCAAACTCACGTTCGGTGATGATGACGATCAGGCAGTCGCCTTATCGTCTTTCTTCAGACTTGCCGGTGGCCAATTGTCGAGGCGCATACCGAGGGACAGACCGCGAGAAGCCAGAACGTCCTTGATTTCGGTCAGGGACTTCTTGCCGAGGTTCGGGGTTTTCAACAGCTCCACTTCGGTGCGCTGAATCAGGTCGCCGATGTAGTAGATGTTTTCTGCCTTCAGGCAGTTGGCCGAACGTACGGTCAGCTCCAGATCGTCAACCGGGCGCAGCAGGATCGGATCGATCTCGTCTTCCTGCTCGACTACCACAGGCTCACTGTCGCCCTTGAGGTCGACGAACGCGGCCAACTGCTGCTGCAGGATGGTCGCGGCACGGCGAATGGCCTCTTCCGGGTCCAGGGTACCGTTGGTCTCGAGGTCGATGACCAGCTTGTCCAGGTTGGTACGCTGCTCGACGCGAGCGTTTTCCACCACGTAGGACACCCGGCGCACAGGGCTGAAGGAAGCGTCGAGCTGCAAGCGACCGATGCTGCGGCTCTCGTCTTCTTCGCTCTGGCGCGCGTCAGCCGGCTCGTAGCCGCGGCCACGGGCCACGGTGAGCTTCATGTTCAGCGCGCCATTGGCCGCCAGGTTGGCGATCACGTGGTCGCCATTGACGATCTCGACATCGTGATCCAGCTGAATATCGGCAGCGGTCACTACACCCGAGCCCTTCTTCGCCAGCGTCAGTGTCACTTCATCGCGACCGTGCAGTTTGACCGCCAGGCCTTTGAGGTTGAGCAGGATCTCAATCACGTCTTCCTGCACGCCCTCGATGGCGCTGTACTCGTGGAGCACACCGTCAATCTCGGCCTCGACTACCGCACAGCCCGGCATGGAGGACAACAGGATGCGGCGCAGCGCGTTGCCCAGGGTATGGCCGAAACCACGCTCGAGAGGCTCGAGGGTGATCTTGGCGCGGGTTGGACTGACCACCTGCACATCAATGTGACGGGGGGTCAGGAACTCATTTACCGAAATCTGCATGGATGCACCTATTTTCTAGCCCTTACTTGGAGTAGAGCTCGACAATCAGGCTTTCGTTGATGTCAGCGGAAAGATCACTGCGAGCCGGGACGCTTTTGAACACGCCA
>JBFHKK010000378.1:0-3144 GCA_041595475.1 Pseudomonas sp.
CGCGCACTTCGCAGGCGGCGATTACCGGCATGAGGCTGCTCCTGCCGGGCAAGCCTGCCAGACCAGGCTGGCGTTGTTGCCGCCGAAGCCGAAGAAGTTGGCCAGCAGCCGGCAGTCCTCAGCCAGCGGCCGGGTCGGTGGCGCCAGGGGCAACAGGGCCTGATCCGCGTAAGCGAGGCTCGGCAGAAAGTCCGCGCGCAGGCTCTCGAGCAGCAGCAGGCTCTCGCTCAGACCGCAGGCGCCCAGGGTATGCCCGAGCCAGGGCTTGAGCACATTGAGCGCGGGCATCTGCGCGCCGAACAGCAGGCGCATGCCGTTGTGTTCGGCCTGGTCGTTGGCGCCGGTGGCGGTGCCGTGGAGCTTGACCAGGTCGATCCGCTCGGCGGCGCAGCCGGCACTGGCCAGGGCCCGCTGCATGACCCAGTGGATGTGGCTGCCGTCTTCCAGGGTGGTGGTCAGGCTGCTGGTGTCGCAGGCGCTGAAGCCGCCGAGCAGGCGCGCCAGGGGCTGCTCGCCGGGCGTGGCGGCGAGCAGGGCGGCGCAATAGGCCTCGCCGAGAATCAGGCCGTCGCGCTCGGGATGGAAGGGCCGGTACTGGCCGCTCGGGCTGCTCAGGCCGAGGGCGCCGAAGCCCTGCATGGCCACCTGGCTGGGGGTTTCGAAGGCCAGCACCAATACTCGCGGATAGACTCCGGCATCGATCAGGCGCGCGCCATAGAGCAGCGCATTGGCCGCGCTGGTGCAGGCGGTATTGAGGGTGAAGGCGGCGGCGAAGCCCCAGCGCTGCTGCAATTCGGCGGCCAGGCGGTCGAGGCGGGTCGAGTCTTGCGTGGCGAAGCCCTGCCGCTGGCGGGCCAGCGCTTCCAGCTCGGTGATGTCCAGGGTGGTGCTGGCGACTATCAGCAGGCAGTCGTCCAGCCGCCGCGGGCCATCGCCCAGGGCCGTGCCTATCGTGCGGTCGAGGCACTGGTCGAGGCTGGCGGCGCTGCCCTGGGCGGGCAGGTAGCCGCGGCTTTCCTGCAGCTCATGCAGCTCGAAGCGCTCGGCGCTCGGCAGGCCCTGGCGCAGCGCTGCGGCGGCGCCTTGCAGATCCGACGCCAGGGCGCAGTCCAGGGCCGCGCGCTGCAGGTAGATCGGCTTCACTGTCGCTGCCGGATGAAGGCGGCGATGCTGGCGATGCTGTTGAGCACGCGGCGGCCGTCCTTGGCGCCCTCGATGCGCACGCCGTAGTGCTGCTGCAGGGCCAGCGACACCTGCAGGGCGTCCAGGCTGTCCATCTGCACCCGGCTCTTGGGGCCGAACAGCGGCTCGTCGTCGGCGATGCTCTGCCATTCGATGTCGTCTTCCTTGTCACACTCGCGAATCAGCAGCTGTTTGAGGTGTTGCTCTAGTAGTGCGTCGTCCATTGGCATTGGCGTACTCGTCGGGTGAACAGAAACAGCCCCAGGCCGCCGCAGACCGCGGCAAACGCCAGCAGGCGCGCGCTGTAGGGGGCGATGTCGGCCAGTGAGCCCTGGCCCACCAGCAGGCTGAGGAAGGCGTCCAGCGCCCAGCTCATGGGGGAGAGCTCGGCCAGCTCGGCCATGGCCGCGGGCATCACGCTCTTGGGCACCATGATGCCGCCGAGGGCGGCGAGCAGGATGTTGATGCCGCCGCCGAGCAGCAGCGCCTGTTCGCTGCTGCGCGCCAGGGCGGCCAGCAGCAGACCGAGGCTGCCGGTGGCCAGGGTCAGGCTGCAGGCCAGCAGCAGGTAGGCGCCAGCGCTGCCGGGCAGGCTCAGCGGCGGCAGGCCGAGCAGGCTCAGGCCGTAAACGCCGAGGGCCAGCAACAGGACGAACTGCAGCAGGTTGATCGCCGCATAGGGCAGCAGTTTGCTCAGCACCAGGGTGCCGAGGTTCAGCCCCAGCACGCGCAGGCGCAACAGGGTGCCGCTCTGCTGCTCGCGCTGAAAGCCGCCGGCCATGGGCAGCACCACGAAGAACATGCCGAAGATCAGCCAGGCCGGCACGCTCAGCTGGCTGGCGTTGGCCCGCCCGCTGAGATCGCCGCTGGCCAGCTGCTCCTGCTCGTCGATGCGGCTTTGGGTGCGCGCCTGCACCAGCGCCAGGCGTTCGCCGGCCGGCAGTGCGGGATCCAGGGCGCCGCTGTCCTCCAGGTAGACCAGCAGGCGGGTCTGCGCCAGGGCGATGCTCACGGCACCGTGCAGGCGCTGGCGCGAGAGCCGGTCGAACTGCGCCGGATAGCTGAGGCTGGGGCCCTGGTGCGGGCTGTCCAGCAGTTGTTCGGCAAAGCCGTCGGGCAGGCGAACCCTGGGCAGGGACTCGGCGCTGCGTTCGAGCAGCTGGCTGTCGGGCAGCTGCGCCTGCAGGGCATCGCGAAAGAACCGGCTGGGCGCATCGGCGCGCGGCATCTCCAGGATCAGGCGCAGGGCCGGCGGGCGCTCCTGCAGGTAGCTGGACATGGCACCGGCCATCAGCAGCAGGAACAGCGCCGGCATCAGAAAGAGCACGGCCAGGGCATGGGGGTCGCGCAGCAGCAGGCGAATTTCCTTGCGCATCAATGGCCAGAGCGTCACAGGCGGCCTCCGTTCAGGCGCAGGTAGAGCTGTTCCAACGACGGCCGGCCGAAACGCAGCAGGTGCGGCAGGTCGGTCTGGGCGGCGACGAACTCGGTGATACACAGCAGCTGCTGGCCGCTCAGGGGCGCGATGCGCAGGCCCTCGGCCAGGGGCTCGGCCTGCAATTGCAGGCGCGCGAGCAACTCGGCGAAACCGGCCGGCGCCGGTCCCGGCCAGCCCAGCAGCAGGCCATGGTCCTCGCCGAGCAGCTGGCGCTTGTCCAGGTCCAGGCGCACCTGGCCCTCGTGCAGCAGCAGGATGCGCTGCGCCACCCGCTCGACCTCCTCCAGGTAGTGGCTGGTGTAGATCACCGCCTTGCCTTCGGTACTCAGCTGCTCCACGGCGGCCAGCAGGCCCTGGCGGTTGCTGGCATCGACACCGACCGTGGCCTCGTCGAACAGATAGAGATCGGCCGGCTGCAGCAGGCCGATGGCGAAATTCAGGCGCCGCTGCTCGCCGCCGGACAGTTGATCGCTGCGCCGTGTCAGCTTGTCCTGCAGGGCGCAGCTGGCGATGCACTGCTCCAG
>JBFHKK010000379.1:0-3135 GCA_041595475.1 Pseudomonas sp.
CAGGGACTGGGCGGCGCTCATCAACACGGCGGCGACGCCCCCTTCGCACTGATTGAGTCCCCCGCCGTCCAGATCGAGCAAAAGGTCGCTGCAACAAGCGACCCGCGCCATAAGGTCGTCAGCGTGAATAACGGCGACACTCTGTCGACCGTTTTCGCCAGGGTCGGACTCTCGGCCAATGCCCTGCACGACGCGCTGAACAGCAGCAAAGACGCGAAAAGCTTCAGTCGGCTCAAGGTCGGGCAGAAGCTCGAGTTCCGCCTCGGCCCGGACGGCCAGCTGGAGAACCTGCACAGCAAGCTCAGCGACCTCGAGAGCATCAGCCTAAGCAAGGGTGACAACGGCCAGTTCACCTTCAAACGCGAACTGGTAAAGCCTGAGGTGAAGACGGCCTACTCCCATGGCGTCATCAACAACTCGCTGTTCGTGTCGGCCAAGCGCGCCGGCCTCTCCCACAGCCTGACCATGGACCTTGCCAATATCTTCGGCTACGACATCGACTTCGCCATGGACATTCGCCAGGGCGACACCTTCGAGCTGATCTACGAAGAGAAGGTGGTCAATAACCGTCGCGTCGGCGAAGGCGAGATTCTCTCGGCGCGTTTCATTAACCGGGGAAAAACCTTCACCGCCGTTCGCTACACGGACAAGCAGGGCAACACCAGTTACTACAATGCCGACGGCGAAAGCATGCGCAAGGCCTTTATCCGCACACCCGTGGATTTCGCCCGCATCAGTTCACGCTTCTCCAACGGCCGGCGCCATCCCATTCTGAACAAGATCCGCGCCCACAAGGGCGTCGACTATGCAGCGCCGCGCGGCACGCCGATCAAGGCGGCCGGCGACGGCAAGATCGCCCTCGCCGGACGCAAGGGCGGCTACGGCAATACCGTGGTCATCCAGCACGGCAGCCGCTACCGGACCCTGTATGCCCACATGCAGGGCTTCGCCAAAGGCATACGCACCGGCGCCAGCGTCAAGCAGGGGCAGATCATCGGCTACATCGGCACCACGGGCCTGTCGACCGGCCCGCACCTGCACTACGAGTTCCAGGTCAACGGCACCCATGTCGATCCGCTCAGCCAGAAACTGCCCATGGCCGACCCCATCGCTCGCAACGAGAAGCAGCGCTTCCTCCAGTTAAGCAAGCCCCTGATGGCTCGCATGGATCAGGAGCGCTCCAGCCTCTTGGCCCTGAACAATCGTTGACGCCCCTCGTATGCCGCACTATATCGGCGTGATGTCCGGCACCAGCCTGGATGGGCTGGACATCGCGCTGATCGAGCAAGGCGAGCATACCCAGCTGATCGCCACTCACTATTTGCCCATGCCTGCCGGCCTTCGCGGCGAATTGCTGGCACTCTGCGCGCCCGGCCCGGACGAACTGGCCCGAGCCGCCCTAGCTGAAGCGCAATGGGCCCAACTGGCCGCCGAGGGCGTCGTCAGCCTGCTGCAGCAGCAAGGCCTCGCGCCTGAAGCCATAAGGGCGATAGGCAGTCACGGGCAAACGGTGCGGCACGAGCCGGGCCGTGGCTTCAGCATCCAGATCGCCAACTCGGCACTGCTGGCCGAACTGAGCGGGATCAGCGTGGTCAGCGATTTCCGTCGTCGCGATATTGCCGCAGGCGGCCAGGGCGCGCCGCTGGTGCCGGCCTTTCACGAAGCCCTGTTTGCCCAGCCAGACAGCGCCCTGGCGGTGCTCAACGTGGGCGGTTTCAGCAACCTCAGCCTGCTCGACCCCGGCCAGCCGGTGCGCGGCTTCGACTGCGGCCCGGGCAACGTATTGCTGGATGCCTGGATTCGGCGCCAGCGCGGTCTTGCCTTCGACGAAGGCGGCGCCTGGGGCGCCAGCGGGCGGACCCAGCCACAGCTGCTGGAGACCCTGTTGGGCGACGCCTTCTTCCAGACCCAGGGGCCGAAGAGCACCGGCCGCGAACTCTTCAACCTCGACTGGCTCGATCAGCACCTGAGTGGCTCGCCCGCCTATGCCGCCGAGGACGTTCAAGCCACGCTGCTGGAACTGACCGCCAAGAGCGTGGCGAATGCGCTGATCGGCGCATTGCCCCGGGTGACGCGACTGCTGGTCTGTGGTGGCGGCGCGCGCAATACCGCCTTGCTCGGCCGCCTGGCCGAACTGCTGCCGAACTGCCGAGTCGGCACTACCGACGACGAGGGCGTGCCCGCCGACTGGGTCGAAGCCATGGCCTTCGCCTGGCTCGCTCACTGCTGTCTGGAAAATATCCCGGCCAACCGGCCCAGCGTCACGGGCGCCCGCGGCCTGCGCGTGCTCGGCGCTCTCTATCCGGCCTGACCTAGTTAGCGCAGCCCAGATACGACGACGCCGCGCACAAGGCACGGCGTCGGGCCAGGGGAAAAGCGCGATCAGATCGAGAACGAGGAGCCGCAACCGCAAGTGGTGGCGGCGTTGGGATTCTTGATCACGAAGCGCGACCCTTCCAGCCCCTCCTGGTAGTCCACCTCGGCGCCAGCCAGATACTGGAAGCTCATGGGGTCGACCACCAGACTCACGCCTTCGCGCTCGACCACTGTGTCGTCCTCGGCCACCTCTTCATCGAAGGTGAAACCGTACTGGAAGCCCGAGCAACCGCCACCGGTGACGAACACCCGCAGCTTCAGGCGCGGATTGCCCTCTTCATCGACCAGGCTCTTCACCTTGCTCGCCGCGCCCTGCGTGAACAGCAAGGCTGTGGGGGTGAAGGTTTCGACGCTCATGCTGACTCTCTCCCGGCGCCTGGCGCCCTACTGCATTTAAGCTGCGATTATCCGCTTACCCGAGAAAAGCGGTCAACTATTGCGCACACCCCGACGGACGCGCGGACGACCACGCCACCCGCCCTCAGGGCAGTAGCGCGGCGCTGGCCAAGCCCATCTGCTCGTCCAGTCCGAACAGGATGTTCATGTTCTGCAGCGCCTGACCCGAGGCGCCCTTGACCAGGTTGTCGATCACCGACAGCACCACCACCAGATCGCCATCCTGCGGGCGGTGCACCGCGATGCGGCAGACATTGGCGCCGCGCACGCTGCGGGTTTCCGGATGACTGCCGGCCGGCATCACATCGACGAAGGGCTCGTTGCGATAACGCTGCTCGTAGAGCGCCTGCAGGTCGATCGCGC
>JBFHKK010000380.1:0-3119 GCA_041595475.1 Pseudomonas sp.
AGCGTCTCTTCGGCGATCTGCCGCGCCTCGTCACAGGGCACCACCAGCACCCGCGGATGACCGGGCGCATGGATGGCGCCGGCGCGACCCGAGACTGTGCGGGCGTTGCTGGCCGGATCCAGCGCCAGTCCGAGCAGTCCCAGATGTGCCAGGGTCTTTTGCCGGATCAGCGGCGAGTTCTCACCGATGCCGCCGGTGAACACCAGTCCGTCCAGTCGCGGCAGCGCGCAGCTCATGGCTGCCAGCGATTTCGCCAGGCGGTAGCAGAACACCTCGATGGCCAGGCGCGCGCCCGCCTGCCCCTGCTGGCAGGCCTGCTCCAGGCTGCGCATGTCGCTCGACAGGCCGGACAAGCCGAGCAGACCGCTGTCGTGGTTGAGCAACTGCTCGATCTGTTCCAGTCCCCAGCCGAGGGTGCGGGCCAGATAGCCATGCAGTCCCGGATCGACGTCGCCGCTGCGGGTGCCCATCACCAGGCCCTCCAGCGGCGTCAGGCCCATGCTGGTGTCGCGGCTCTGGCCGTCGACCACCGCACAGGTCGAGCAACCATTGCCCAGGTGGGCCAGCAGCCAGCTGCTGCGGTCAAGGGGCAGGCCTGCCATGTCCGCGGCGCGGCGGCTGACGTAGCTGAAACTGCTGCCGTGGAAGCCATAGCGGCGCACTCCGAAGTCACGGTACAGCCGCTCGGGCAGGGCATAGCGATAGGCGTGTGCCGGCAGGCTCTGATGGAAGGCCGTATCGAACACGGCGACCTGGGGCACCCGGGGGAACAACTCGAGCATCGCCTCGATGCCCAGCAGGTTGGCCTGGTTGTGCAGGGGCGCCAGCGCCGCCGCCGCGCGTATGCCCTGCACCACCTCGGCGTCCAGGCGAGTGGCGGCGCTGAAGCGCTCGCCGCCGTGGACCACGCGATGGCCGATGGCCTGCAGGTTGCCGATCGAGGTC
This sequence comes from Pseudomonas sp., assembly GCA_041595475.1. GTDB lineage: Bacteria > Pseudomonadota > Gammaproteobacteria > Pseudomonadales > Pseudomonadaceae > Aquipseudomonas. The sequence continues at coordinate 946 of JBFHKK010000380.1, forward strand.
GCCTGCAGCAGGCCCAGCAGTTCGCCGAGCGCCTGGCGGTGATCGCTGCCGGGTAGCGGCCGGCTTTGGCGCATTCCCGCCTGTCGCCAGTGGAGCACTGCCTGGGGGCTACCCAGGCGCTCGGCCTGGCCGTCCAGGCGCAGGTGCCAGTGGTCGTCCTCGAACAGGGCGAATTTGATCGAGGAACTGCCGCAGTTGATCACCAGAACGGGGCGTGGGGGCATTCAAGCGTCCTCGTCTGCCGTTGACACCGTTCCGGCCAACGCGTCTCCGGCGCGCTGCTGGGCACACCAGCCGCAGGCGAAAGGCCGGCCGAGCTGCGCCTGGCGCTGCTCGGGATCGAGCACCCAGGCGCGACTCTGCCAGGGCGGTTGATGGCGCAGGTGCTGGGTGTGGCCGCAGGACAGTTCGGCGACCCAGTGGCCGTCCTCGTCCTGGCGCAAGCCCTGCAGACGCACCGCGCCGCCGCGGGGCCGCCCGTCAGGGCTTGGGTCGCTTTCACGCGCCCCCTTGGTTAAACTCAAATGCTCATTCTTCTTTTGCAAAGGTTTCGCCCCATGCTGATCGCCGCCAACAAGGCCGTCTCCATCGACTATACCCTGACCAACGATGCCGGTGAGGTGATCGACAGCTCCGCCGGTGGCGCGCCGCTGGTCTATCTGCATGGTGCCGGCAACATCATCGCCGGTCTGGAGCGGGCGCTGCTCGGCAAGCAGGCCGGCGACGAACTGAGCGTGGCCATCGAGCCGCAGGATGCCTATGGCGAGTACAGCGCCGAGCTGGTCGCCACCCTCAACCGTTCGATGTTCGAAGGCGTCGACGAGCTGGAAGTCGGCATGCAGTTCCACGCTTCCGGCCCGGATGGCAGCATGCAGATCGTCACCATCCGCGAGCTGGACGGCGACGACGTGGTGGTCGATGGCAACCATCCGCTGGCCGGCCAGCGCCTCAACTTCAAGGTCAAGGTGGTCAAGGTGCGCGACGCCAGCGACGAGGAAGTGGCCCACGGGCACATCCACGGCGAAGGTGGTCACCACCACTGATCGGGCGCGTCGAGCGCGCTCGTGCCAGCCCTGAAACTGCCGGCGATGGCATGGCCGGCGGCTTGAGCAACACCCAAGGCGCCCCGGATGGGCGCCTTTTGCTTCTGCGCGACCTATCGGAATTGATTCAAGGAGCGAGTCCGTCATGAGTGTCTTTCACAAGCTGAGCCTGCGTGGGCTGGATGGCCAGGACCTGCCGTTGGCCCCCTTCAAGGGCCAGCTGGTGCTGGTGGTCAATGTCGCCTCCAGATGCGGCCTGACCCCGCAATACGCCGGCCTGGAAAGACTCTATCGGCAGTACCGCGGCCGCGGCTTCACGGTGCTGGGCTTGCCGTGCAACCAGTTCGCCGAGCAGGAGCCCGATAGCGAGCAGGCCATCGGCGAGTTCTGCAGGCTGAACTACGGCGTGAGCTTTCCCCTGGGAAGCAAGATCGAGGTCAACGGCGCCCAGCGTCATCCGCTCTACCGGCTGCTGGCCGGCGAGGGTGCGGAATTCCCCGGCGACATCAGCTGGAACTTCGAGAAGTTCCTGGTCGGTCGCGACGGCCGCGTGCTGGCGCGCTTCTCGCCGCGCACCGCGCCGGACGATCCGGCGCTGGTCCAGGCCATCGAGCAGGCCCTGGGCTGACCAGAATTCGGAAACGAATGCCCGGCGGACGGCCGGCTCGCCGCTTCTGATCGATAATCAGCCAAATCAATAGTGCTGGGCGGGCGAGACGACCGGTCATATGCTGGCCGCCATGAACAGCAGCATTCGACTCGACAAGCGTGACCTGATCCTGGCCAAGGGCGCCGAGGTGATGACCCGTCGCGGCTATCACGGCGCCGGCGTGCAGGAGATCGTCCAGGCCGCCGGGGTGCCCAAGGGCTCCTTCTACCACTACTTCGCCAGCAAGGAAGACTTTGCCCTGCAGGCCCTGCAGTGGGTCTATCAGCCGCGCCTGGAGCGCTACGCCCAGGCCCTGGCCAACCCGGCGCTGAGTCCGCGTCAGCGCATTCTCGATTATTACGCCGAGCTGGTCGCGCATTTCGCCCGCCAGGAAAAACTCGAATACCACTGCTTCATCGGCAGCCTGAGCTTCGAGATGGCCGAACTGTCGCCGGTCATAGGGGGCGAGGTGGATGCCATTC
>JBFHKK010000381.1:0-3104 GCA_041595475.1 Pseudomonas sp.
CAGCTCAATGGCAACGAGTGGGTGCTGGAGCTGTTCCACGGCCCGACCCTGGCGTTCAAGGACTTCGCCCTGCAGCTGCTGGGTCGCCTGCTCGATCACGTGCTGGCCAAGCGCAACGAGCGCGTGGTGATCATGGGCGCCACCAGTGGCGACACCGGATCGGCCGCCATCGAGGGCTGCAAGGCCTGCGACAACGTCGACATCTTCATCATGCACCCGCACAACCGCGTGTCCGAGGTGCAGCGCCGGCAGATGACCACCATCCTCGGCGACAACATCCACAACATCGCCATCGAGGGCAACTTCGACGACTGCCAGGAGATGGTCAAGGCCAGCTTCGCCGACCAGGGCTTCCTCAAGGGTACCCGCCTGGTGGCGGTCAACTCGATCAACTGGGCGCGGATCATGGCCCAGATCGTCTACTACTTCCATGCCGCGCTGCAGCTCGGCGGCCCGGCGCGCTCCATTGCCTTCTCGGTGCCGACCGGCAACTTCGGCGATATCTTCGCCGGTTACCTGGCGCGCAACATGGGCCTGCCGGTCAGCCAGCTGATAGTCGCGACCAACCGCAACGACATCCTGCATCGCTTCATGAGCGGCAATCAGTATGTGAAAGAAACCCTGCACCCGACCCTGTCGCCGTCCATGGACATCATGGTCTCCTCGAACTTCGAGCGCCTGCTGTTCGACCTGCACGGGCGCAACGGCGCGGCCATCGCCGAGCTGATGAACACCTTCAAGCAGGGCGGCGGCTTCAGTGTCGAGGAAGACCGCTGGAGCGAGGCGCGCAAGCTGTTCGACTCCCTGGCGGTGGACGACGAGGCGACCTGCCAGACCATCGCCGAGGTGTACCAGGCGTGCGGCGAGCTGCTCGACCCGCATACCGCCATCGGCGTGCGCGCCGCCCGCGAGTGCCGGCGCAGCCTGGCCACCCCCATGGTGGTGCTGGGCACCGCCCATCCGGTCAAGTTCCCGGAGGCGGTGGAGAAGGCCGGTATCGGTCAGTCTCCGCAGTTGCCGGTGCATCTGGCCGATCTGTTCGAGCGCGAGGAGCGTTGCAGCGTGCTAGCCAACGACCTCAAGGCCGTTCAGGCCTTCGTCGCCGAGCACGGCAATCGCGGCAAGCCGCTGTAAGGCCAAGGTCGTTCGAAGCAGGCCGGCCGCCGCAAGGGGCCGGCCTTTTTCATGGGGCGGCGCCGGCTTCAGCCGATCAGCAGCAGGTAGCTTAGGACCATCAGGATGATCAGGCCGGTCCAGACCAGGGCATTGAGCCGGTTGGAGGCGACCACGCCGGGGCCGCGCAGCGCCACCGGCGGGTTGTCCTCCAGGTATCGGTCGACACTGGCCTCGGCCTCCTCAGCGCTCAGGTTCTGGTGCGCTTGCAGCAGTTCGATCGCCGCCTTGCGCTGGCCGCGGCGCAGGGCCAGCAGCACCTCCGGCGGCAACTGTTGCGGTTGGCTGGGCATGGACTGCCTCCCGATCGCGCTCAGATAGCGCCGTTGCGGCGTAGTTCGGCGATCTCTTCCATCCCATAGCCTAGTCCGGCCAGCAGCGAGTCGGTGTGTTCGCCCAGGCGCGGGCCTATCCAGCGCGCCTCGCCGGGCGTTGCCGACAGCTTGGGCACTATGCCGGGCATCTTGAACGCCTTGCCGTCCGGCAGCCTGGCGCTGAGGAACATCTCGCGGGCGAGGAACTGCGGGTCGCTGAACATGTCGGCGGCCGAGTAGATGCGGCTGGCCGGCACCTCGGCCTGACTCAGGGCGGCCAGCACCTGCTCCAGCGGCAGCGAGCCGACCCAGCGGTCGATCACCCCGTAAAGTTCATCCCTTCGCGCGTCGCGGCCGTCGTTGCTGGAAAGTTGCGGGTCCTCGGCCAGGTCGTCACGGCCGATCGCCTGCATGAAGCGCTTGAAGATGGCATCGCCGTTGGCGCCGATCTGCACGTGCTTGCCATCGGCGCTGGTGTGGATGGAGGAGGGGGTGATGCCGGGCATGATGTTGCCGCTGCGCTCGCGGATGAAACCGAACACGTCGAACTCGGGGACCATCGACTCCATCATGGCGAACACCGCCTCGTACAGGGCTACGTCCACCACCTGGCCGCTGCCGCCGTTCACCTCGCGCTGGCGCAGGGCCATGAGCGCGCCTATCACGCCCCAGAGGGCGGCGATCGAGTCGCCGATGCTGATGCCGGTGCGCACCGGCGGGCGGTCCTCGAAGCCGGTGATGTAGCGCAGCCCGCCCATGGACTCGCCCACCGCGCCGAAACCCGGCTGGTCCTTCAGCGGTCCGCTCTGGCCGAAGCCGGACAGGCGCACCATCACCAGCTTGGGGTTGAGTGCATGCAGCGCCTCCCAGCCGAAGCCGAGCTTCTCCAGCACCCCGGGGCGGAAGTTCTCGATCAGGATGTCGGCCTCTGCCAGCAGCTTGCGCAGCACCTCGCGGCCGGCCTCATGCTTGAGATTGAGGGTGATCGACTGCTTGTTGCGCGCCTGCACGAACCACCACAGCGAGGTGCCTTCGTAGAGCTTGCGCCACTTGCGCAGCGGGTCGCCGCCGTCGGGCGACTCGACCTTGATCACCTCGGCGCCGAACTCGGCGCAGATGCGCGCGGCGAAGGGGCCGGCGATCAGGCTGCCGAGTTCGATCACCTTGAGGCCGGCGAGGGGAGTATTGACGGGCATGGAGGCTCCTTTGCGACGCGGTTGGCGTTTTTATGCCTTGGGTCGGCAAAGTATCTGCGGTTAAATCCGCGGACGAAAGGATGCGTGTACTTCCCTCCCGGACCAGGACGGCTCCCCTCGTATCTCGCCCATCGTTTCCAGCCTCCGCCGCCGGCTTTCGGCCGCGGGATTCGGCCCTTTGCATGAAGCTGAAAAATTTCACATGTAATTGATTGATGTATTACATGTGATGTTCTAGTCTCGCTTTCATGGAAAGCAAATCGTCTGCCCACTATCAGCGTCTTTTTCGTCAGCGCCTGCGCGATCAGGGGTTGGTGAAGAAGGAAGTCTGGATACTGCCCGAGCACGCCCTGCTGCTCGCGGCCTTCGAGCGCAAACTACGCCAGCCTCGCCCGAGGCTGGAGGCAATGGAGAAGGAGGG
>JBFHKK010000382.1:0-3100 GCA_041595475.1 Pseudomonas sp.
AACCTGAACAACGGGGCCTTGGGCATGGTGCGCCAGTGGCAGGACATGCAGTACAGCAGCCGCCACTCTCACTCCTACATGGAGTCGCTGCCGGACTTCGTCAAGCTGGCCGAGGCCTATGGCCACGTCGGCATGCGCATCACCGAGCTCAAGGACCTGAAGCCGAAGATGGAAGAAGCCTTCGCGCTGAAGAATCGTCTGGTGTTCCTCGACATTCAGGTCGACACCAGTGAGCACGTTTATCCGATGCAGATCAGAGACGGTGCCATGCGCGATATGTGGCTGAGCAAGACGGAGCGGACTTAAGCATGCGACACATCATTTCCCTGCTGCTGGAAAACGAGCCCGGCGCATTGTCCCGCGTGGTCGGCCTGTTCTCGCAGCGCAACTACAACATCGAAAGCCTCACGGTCGCGCCGACCGAGGATCCGACCCTGTCGCGGCTGACCCTGACCACGGTCGGTCATGACGAGGTCATCGAGCAGATCACCAAGAACCTCAACAAACTGGTCGAGGTGGTCAAGCTGGTCGACCTGTCGGAAAGCGCCCACATCGAGCGCGAGCTGATGCTGGTCAAGGTCAAGGCCACCGGCGCGCAGCGCGCCGAGGTCAAGCGCACCACGGATATCTTCCGCGGGCAGATCGTCGATGTGAATACCAGCGTCTACACCATCCAGCTGGCCGGCACCAGCGACAAGCTGGACAGTTTTATCCAGGCTATCGGCACGACGTCGATCTTGGAAACCGTACGCAGTGGCGTCACCGGCATCGCCCGTGGCGACAAAGTGCTCAGTATCTAAACCTTTAGCGAACGGCCTCAGCGGGCCAGGTATATAGGGGATTCCCATGAAAGTGTTTTACGACAAAGACTGCGATATTTCGATCATCCGCGGCAAGAAAGTCGCCATCATCGGTTACGGCTCCCAGGGTCATGCCCAGGCCTGCAACCTCAAGGACTCCGGCGTTGACGTGACCGTCGGCCTGCGCAAGGGCTCGGCCACTGTTGCCAAGGCCGAAGCCCATGGCCTCAAGGTGACCGATGTCGCCTCCGCCGTTGCTGCCGCCGACCTGGTGATGATCCTCACTCCGGACGAGTTCCAGTCCAAGCTGTACAAGGAAGAGGTCGAGCCGAACCTGAAGAAGGGCGCCACCCTGGCCTTCTCCCACGGTTTTGCCATCCACTACAACCAGATCGTGCCGCGTGCCGATCTCGACGTGATCATGATCGCGCCCAAGGCTCCGGGTCACACCGTGCGTTCCGAGTTCGTCAAGGGCGGCGGTATTCCGGATCTGATCGCCGTATACCAGGACGCCTCGGGCAATGCCAAGAATGTCGCCCTGTCCTATGCCGCCGGCGTGGGCGGCGGTCGTACCGGCATCATCGAGACCACCTTCAAGGACGAAACCGAAACCGACCTGTTCGGTGAGCAGGCGGTCCTCTGCGGTGGCTGTGTCGAGCTGGTCAAGGCCGGTTTCGAAACCCTGGTCGAAGCCGGCTATGCCCCGGAAATGGCCTACTTCGAGTGTCTGCACGAGCTCAAGCTGATCGTCGACCTCATGTACGAAGGCGGCATCGCCAACATGAACTACTCGATCTCCAACAATGCCGAGTACGGTGAGTACGTCACCGGTCCGGAAGTGATCAACGCCGAGTCCCGTGCGGCCATGCGCAAGGCGCTCAAGCGCATTCAGGACGGCGAGTACGCCAAGATGTTCATCCTCGAAGGGGCCAGCAACTACCCGTCGATGACCGCCTATCGTCGCAACAACGCGGCTCATGGCATCGAGGTCGTCGGTGAGCAGCTGCGCTCGATGATGCCGTGGATTGCCGCGAACAAGATCGTCGATAAGAGCAAGAACTAAGCGCTATCGATGGAGTGAAAAACGCGGCAATGGCCGCGTTTTTCTTTTCTGACGGACTGCATCTGGTATAAAGCCAGGTCATCCGTTCAAGGCTTGCGGTTTTCAGGCGCTGCGAGCCATTGTTAATCCCATCAAGTTCGTTGCAGGGTGTTTTTCATGAGTGAGCGTGCAGAAGAATCGAAAGCGGCTGACGACCAAGAGGGCCTGCTGCCGATCGATGAACATGTAGAGGAAGGCCGGGACGCCGAGGGGCGCAAGGTCCGGCATCGCGGTGTCTACCTCCTGCCGAACCTGTTCACCACGGCGAACCTGTTCGCCGGTTTCTACGCGATCATCAATGCCATGAACGGCAATTTCTATGTGGCGGCTGCGGCGGTCTTCGTCGCCATGGTGCTCGATGGCCTGGATGGGCGCGTCGCACGACTGACCAATACGCAGAGTGCCTTCGGTGCCGAATATGATTCCCTGTCCGATATGGTCGCCTTCGGTGTGGCGCCTGCGCTGCTGGCGTTCGAGTGGGCCCTGGGCAGTCTGGGTAAGGTCGGGTGGATGGTCGCCTTTATTTATGTGGCTGGGGCGGCGCTGCGCCTGGCGCGCTTCAATACCCAGATCGGCAGTGCGGACAAGCGCTACTTCATTGGATTGGCCAGTCCTGCGGCGGCGGGTGTGGTGGCCGGAACCGTCTGGGCATTCAGCGATTTCGGTATCAAGGGTTCAAACATGGCCTTTGTGGTCGCGATACTGGTGGCTGCAGCGGGCATGTTGATGGTGAGCAACATCAAATACCACAGCTTCAAGGAGCTGGACCTGAAGGGGCGCGTGCCCTTCGTGGCGATTCTGGTAGTGGTGCTCTTGTTCGCCGTGGTGTTCAGTGATCCGCCGCGGATCCTGTTGATCATATTCCTCGCTTACGCCGCTTCCGGGCCCTTGCAGTACCTGTTGCAGTTGCGTCGGCGCAAGGCGGCGGGGTGATGTGTGGCTACGCGCAAGGCTCTTGGTCGCCAAGGTGGTTGACAGGGCCGCTGGGTGCAGTAGAATTCGCCTCCCGCTGGCCTTGAGCCTTAGAACGATATTCGGTCTAAGCGCTTGAAGTAGAAAAGAAATTTTCGAAATGGCTTGACGGCTAGAGGGGCTGCTGTAGAATGCGCGCCTCGGTTGAGACGAAAGACTTAGCCAACTGTTCTTTAACAACTGAATCAAGCAATTCGTGTGGGTGCTTGTGAGGTAAGACTGGTAG
>JBFHKK010000383.1:0-3093 GCA_041595475.1 Pseudomonas sp.
AATTCTTCCGGGTCGTGGATCTGCACTTGCTGGCCGGCGAAGGCGTCGGCGGCGATCAGCCGCGAGAGCCAGAAACGCACGCAGGCGATGCGCAGCATGGCCGGCCAGAGTTCGGCCTCGGCCGCATTGAACGGACGCAGCGCGGCGTAGGCGGCCAGCATGGCCTGGGCGCGCGGCAGATCGAGGCTGCCGTCGAGCTCCGAGCACCAGTCGTTCAGGGCGATCGCCAGGTCGTAGAGCATGGGCCCGGCGCAGGCATTGTAGAAATCGATGACCCCAGCCAGGTGGTTGCCGTCGAACAGCACGTTGTCGCGAAACAGGTCGGCGTGCAGGTTGGCCCGCGGCAGGGCCAGCACCCTGGGCTTGAGCCGGTCGATCTCGGCCAGGGCCCCGCGCAGCAGTTCCAGCTGCGCTTCGGGCAGCTCCAGGGCCAGGGCCGGGCCTTCCTTGAGCATCCAGTCCAGGCCGCGATCGCTCTTGCGCTCGATGATGCGCCCGCGGGTGGCCAGGTGCAGGCGCGCCAGCAGGCTGCCGACCTCGGCGCAGTGATGGGCGTTGGGCCAGACCACGTGCTTGCCGGGCAGGCGCGGCTGCAACAGCGCCGGCTTCTCGGCCAGCTCGCGCAGCGCCTGGCCATCGCGCGTGCGCAGGGCATAGGGCACCGGCAGGCCGGCCTCGTGCAGCACATCGAGCAGCTCGATGAAGAACGGCAGATCGTCGCTGGGGCCGCGCTCGATCAGGGTCAGGACGAACTCGCCCTGCTCCAGGCTGATGAAGAAATTGCTGTTCTCGCTGCCGGCGGCGATGCCCTGGAAGTCCTGCAGGCGCCCGAGCCCGTAGGGCTCGAGAAACACTTCCAGCTCATGCCGCTCGAGAGGCGTGAAGACCGACATATCAGACCCGCTCTACCATTCGAAGATTTTCCACGCCGGCACCAGCATGTCCGGGTGATCGGAGCGCACGAAGTTGCCGTCGCTGCCATCGGCGCGCACCAGGAAATAGGGCTTGCCCACCTTGGGCGTGACCTTGATGGCATAGAGGAAGCCATTGACCCGGTATTCCTCGATGGTCTTGTCGCCCTCCTGGCGGATGGTCACGTCCGGATCGCCGGACACGGACTCCTGGGCCTGCGCCGCGAGCGTGCCGAACGCCAGCAGGCACGCCAGCATCAGGCGATTGAGTGTGTGCATGATAACCTTGTCCTTTTGTCGTCATTGATGCAGTCATTCTAGCGCTGCCCCCGCCGAAAAGGTTGATCCTGCTCATGAGCCAAGCCCCTCTCGTCCTCGTCGACGGCTCCTCCTACCTGTACCGCGCCTTCCACGCCCTGCCACCGCTGACCACCTCCAAGGGCCTGCCCACAGGCGCGGTCAAGGGCGTGCTGAACATGCTCAAGAGCCTGCGCAAGCAGTACCCGGACAGCCCCTTCGCGGTGGTCTTCGACGCCAAGGGCGGGACCTTCCGCGACGAGCTGTTCGCCGAGTACAAGGCCAACCGGCCGTCGATGCCGGACGACCTGCGGGTGCAGGTCGAGCCGCTGCACGCCAGCGTCCGCGCCCTGGGCCTGCCGCTGCTGTGCGTCGAGGGGGTGGAGGCCGATGACGTGATCGGCACCCTGGCCCGGCAGAGCGCCGCCGAGGGCCGCGACGTGGTGATCTCCACCGGTGACAAGGACATGGCGCAGCTGGTCTGCCCGCACGTTACGCTGGTCAACACCATGACCGGAAGCGTCTATGACATCGATGGCGTGAAAGCGAAATTCGGCGTCGGTCCCGAGCTGATCATCGACTTTCTGGCGCTGATGGGCGACAAGGTCGACAACATCCCCGGAGTGCCCGGGGTCGGCGAGAAGACCGCGCTGGGCCTTCTCACCGGCCTGGGCGGCGGCCTCGACGTGCTCTACGCCAACCTCGACAAGGTGCCGGAATTGCCGATTCGCGGCGCCAAGTCGCTGCCGGCCAAGCTCGAGGAGCATCGCGAGATGGCCTACCTGTCGTACCAGTTGGCGACCATCAAGCTCGACGTGCCGCTGGATATCCAGATCGATTCGTTGCACCCGGGCGAGCCGGATCGCGCCGCGCTGCTCGAGCTGTACCGCGAACTGGAATTCAAGAGCTGGCTGGACGAGCTGCTGCGCCACGAGCAGGACGCGGCCAGCAGCCAGACGGCAGCGGCCGATGGCGCCGGCGACCAGGACTCCCCGGCCCGCCCGCGCCACTACGAAACCGTGCTGGAACAGGCGCAGTTCGACGCCTGGCTGGACAAGCTCAAGCAGGCCGAGTTGATCGCCTTCGACAGCGAAACCACCGGCCTGGATGCGCAGCAGGCGCAGCTGGTCGGCCTGTCCTTCGCGGTCAACGCCCACGAGGCCGCCTACATTCCCCTGGCCCACAGCTACATGGGCGTGCCCAAGCAGCTGGATCGCGATGCGGTCCTGAGTGCACTCAAGCCGATCCTCGAGGATCCGGCCAAGGCCAAGGTCGGCCAGCACGCCAAGTACGACATCAATATCCTGGCCAACGCCTCCACGCCGATCCAGGTGCAGGGCGTGGCCTTCGACACCATGCTCGAGTCCTATGTGCTGGACTCGACCGCCACCCGCCACGACATGGACAGCCTGGCGCTCAAGTACCTGGGCGAAAGCACCATCCACTTCGAGGACATCGCCGGCAAGGGCGCCAAGCAGCTGACCTTCGACCAGATCGCCCTGGAACAGGCCGCCCCCTATGCCGCCGAGGACGCCGACACCACACTGCGCCTGCACCAGTGCCTGTGGCAGAAACTCGTGGCCGAGCCGAGCCTGGCCAGGGTCCTGCGCGAGATCGAGATGCCGCTGGTGCCGGTGCTGGCGCGCATCGAGCGCCAGGGCGCGCTGGTCGACGCCAAGCTGCTCGGCGAGCAGAGCCGCGAACTGGGCGAGAAGCTGGTGGAACTGGAGCGCCAGGCCTTCGCCCTGGCCGGCGAGGAGTTCAATCTGTCCTCGCCCAAACAGCTGGGGGTGATCCTCTATGACAAGCTCGGCCTGCCGATTATCAGCAAGACCGCCAAGGGCCAGCCGTCCACCGCCGAGGCGGTACTGGCCGAGCTGGCCGA
>JBFHKK010000384.1:0-3090 GCA_041595475.1 Pseudomonas sp.
CTCGGCGAGATGAACCCGCCGCAGTTGCGCGAAACCACCATGGACCCCAACACCCGGCGCCTGGTGCAGCTGACCCTGGATGATTTCGAGGGCACCCGGGAGATCATGGACATGCTGCTGGCCAAGAAGCGCGCCGGCGATCGCAAGTCCTGGCTGGAGTCCAAGGGCAACCTGGCCGAGGTGCTGCTCTGATGCGCTGCCTCGGCGTTGCCCTGCTGCTGACGGCGAGCACCGCGCTGGCCCAGACTGCGCCCCTGGAAGAACTGCGCCTGCTGGCCGAATACCCGGTGGAGGACATGGGCGGCGGCAACCTCTCGGGCCTGGCAGGCTGCGACGGCGAGCTCTGGGCGGTGTCCGATCGCGAGGATGATCGCCTCTATCGCCTGGAGTTGGGCGAACACAGCGCCGTTGCCAAGGCCGAGCCGCTGCTTGCCCCGCCGCCGCCGGCCACGCCGCTGCCCTGGGGCTTGCGCATGCGCACCTGGGTCGCCGGCCAGGTGCGCGGTGGCGGCCTGGATTTCGAGGGGTTGTCCTGTGATGGGCAGGGCAATCGCTACCTGCTCAGCGAAGCGCACGCGGCCGTGCTCAAGGTCGGCCGCGACGGCGCGTCGGCCTGGTTGCCGCTGCCGGATGCGCTGGTGCGCCAGGCGCGGGCCAGCGGCATGCTGCTGAACTTCAATGCCCTGTTCGAAGGCATCGCCGTCGACCCGGCCGGCGAGCGTCTGTGGCTGGCCGCCGAGCGCGAACACCGGGGGCTGCTGGTGCTGCATCGGCAGCGCTCGTCCTGGCGCTGCAGCGGGGGCTGTGTGCTGCTCAGCGAGGGTGGTGCCGAGCGCGTGCCGACGGCGCTGGGCGGCGAAGTGCGGCCGAGGGATTTCTCGGGCCTGAGCTACTACCGGGAAAAACTCTTTACCCTGGAGCGCCAGGCCCATCGCATCTGTCGCCGTCAACTGAGCGATGGCGCGGTGGAACGCTGCTGGTCCTTCGCCGGTGAGGCGCTGGCCGAAGGGCGGCGCTATCCGTCGACTCTGGGCCAGGCCGAGGCCTTGTGGGTCGACGCGGAGGGCGCCTGGATCGGCCTGGACAACCAGAATGAGGCGCGCGCCGACGGCGAGCAGCGGCCGCTGCTCTGGCGCTTCGCCGCGCCCAAGCAGGGCTGGGGCGGCCTGCGGTGAGCGAACAGGCGCCGGGGCGTTCGGCCGGTCGGGTCATGCTGGTGCTGGCCTGGGTGGCGGCCTTGCTGCTGGCCACGCGCTTTTTCGCCGAGTGGGAAGACAACCAGTACAACCCCAACCGCCAGCCCGAGTCGCTGCACGGCAGCGACTATATCGAGGTGCGCCTGGCCAGCAGCCGCCAGGGCCATTACCTGGCCGACGGCTCGATCAACGGCGCAGCGGCCACCTTCCTGCTGGATACCGGAGCCACCCAGGTGGCGGTGCCGGTCGAGGTGGCCAAGCGCCTCGGCCTCGAGGCGGGCGCGCCTGTGCTCATCAACACCGCCAACGGTCGCGCCAGGGCCCATCGCACCCAGTTGGCCCGCCTGACCCTGGGCGATATCGTCCTGCACGACGTCGAGGCGCTGATCGCTCCGGGCATGGAGGGCGAGGAGGTGCTGCTGGGCATGAGCGCCCTCAAGCAATTGGAATTTACCCAGAAGGGCGGCACCCTGGTGCTGCGCCAATCAACCTTGCGATGAGACTTTCATGAGCGAATCCCTCGATCTGAGCCTGGATGGCGTTGAGCGCCGCTCGCTGGCCGACTTCACCGAGCAGGCCTATCTCAATTATTCGATGTACGTGATCATGGACCGTGCCCTGCCGCATATCGGCGATGGCTTGAAGCCGGTGCAGCGGCGCATCGTCTATGCCATGAGCGAGCTGGGCCTGGACGCCGACGCCAAGCACAAGAAGTCGGCGCGCACCGTCGGCGACGTGCTCGGCAAGTTCCACCCCCATGGCGACTCGGCCTGCTACGAGGCCATGGTGCTGATGGCCCAGCCCTTCTCCTACCGCTACACCCTGGTCGACGGCCAGGGCAACTGGGGCGCGCCGGACGATCCCAAATCCTTCGCCGCCATGCGCTACACCGAGGCGCGCCTGTCGCGCTATTCGGAGGTGCTGCTGACCGAACTGGGCCAGGGCACGGTGGACTGGGTGCCGAACTTCGACGGCACCATGAACGAGCCGGCGACCCTGCCGGCGCGCCTGCCCAATCTCTTGCTCAACGGCACCACCGGTATCGCCGTGGGCATGGCCACCGACGTGCCGCCGCACAACCTGCGCGAAGTCGCCGCCGCCTGCGTGCGTCTGCTCGATCAGCCCGACGCGACGGTCGAGCAGCTCTGCGAGCACGTGCTGGGTCCGGACTTCCCCACCGAGGCCGAGGTCATCACCCCGCGCAGCGATCTGCTGAAGATCTACGAGAGCGGCCGCGGTTCGGTGCGCATGCGCGCGGTGTACCGCATCGAGGATGGCGACATCGTGGTCACCGCGCTGCCGCACCAGGTCTCCGGGGCCAAGGTGCTGGAGCAGATCGCCGCGCAGATGCAGGCCAAGAAGCTGCCGATGGTCGCCGACCTGCGCGACGAGTCGGATCATGAGCACCCCTGCCGCATCGTCATCATCCCGCGCTCCAACCGGGTCGATGCCGAGGAGCTGATGACCCACCTGTTCGCCACCACCGATCTGGAGTCCAGCTACCGGGTCAACACCAATGTCATCGGCCTGGACGGCAAGCCCCAGGTGAAGAACCTGCGGCAGATGCTGCGCGAGTGGCTGGAGTACCGGGTGAACACCGTGCGCCGGCGCCTGCAGTTCCGCCTGGACAAGGTGGAGAAGCGCCTGCACCTGTTGGAAGGTTTGCTCATCGCCTTCCTCAATCTGGACGAGGTGATCCGCATCATCCGCAGCGAGGATCAGCCCAAGCCGGTGCTGATGGCCGCCTTCGGCCTGACCGAGGTGCAGGCCGACTACATCCTCGACACCCGTCTGCGCCAGCTGGCGCGCCTGGAGGAGATGAAGATCCGCGGCGAGCAGGACGAGCTGGCCAAGGAGCGCGCCAAGCTGCTGGCCCTGCTCGGCAGCGAGACCA
>JBFHKK010000385.1:0-3076 GCA_041595475.1 Pseudomonas sp.
GAACACCTGGGAATTGCGCTGGAAGTTGTACAGTGAGGCGCGCGCCGCCGGCAGCCGCTCGACACTGCTGGGCAGGAAGCCGCGCTCGCGGAACCAGTGGGCGGTGCGGGTGGTCAGCACGAACAGCTGCTTCAGACCCAGGGCCCGGGCCCGCGCCTCGATGCGCTCGAGCAGCTCGTCGCCGCGGCCGCCGTGGCGATAGGCCGGGTTGACGGCCAGGCAGGCCAGCTCGCCGTAGTCCGAGTCGGCGATCGGGTAGAGCGCCGCGCAGGCGATGATCAGGCCGTCGCGCTCGACGATGCTGAACTGCTCGATCTCGCGCTCGAGCACCTCGCGCGAGCGACGCACCAGAATACCCTGCTGCTCCAGCGGACTGATCAGCTCGATCAGGCCGCCGACATCCTCGATGGTCGCCTCACGCAGCGACTCGAACTGTTCCTGATCGACCAGGGTGCCGCCGCCGTCGCGGGTGAACAACTCGGTGAGCAGCGAACCGTCGTCCATGTAGCTGACGATATGGGCGCGCTTGACCCCGCCGCGGCAGGCCTCGGCGGCGGCATCCAGCAACTCGGCCTGATAGCTGTTGCCCAGGCGCGCCAGGTAGGCCGGCACCTGTTGCGGGCGCAGTTCGCGCACCAGCTTGCCCTGCTCGTCGAGCAGGCCGCGCTCGGCGCTGAACAGCAGCAGCTTGTCGGCGCCCAGGTCGATGGCGGCGCGGGTGGCAACGTCCTCGCAGGCCAGGTTGAAGATCTCCCCGGTCGGCGAGTAGCCGAGCGAGGAGAGCAGGACGATGCTGCGCTCATCGAGCAGGCGGTTGATGCCCTTGCGATCGACCCGGCGCACCTCGCCGGTGTGGTGGTAATCGATGCCGTCGACCACCCCGATCGGCCGCGCGGTGACCAGGTTGCCGCCGGCCACGCGCAGGCGCGCGCCATGCATCGGTGAAGCCGCCATGTCCATCGACAGGCGCGCCTCTATGGCGATGCGCAGATGGCCCACGGCGTCGATCACGCACTCCAGGGTCGGCCCGTCGGTGATCCGCAGGTCGCGGTGATAGCGCGGCACCAGCCCGCGCGCGGCCAGGCGCGCCTCGATCTGCGGGCGCGAACCGTGCACCAGCACCAGGCGCACGCCGAGACTGTGGAGCAGCACCAAGTCGTGGACGATATGGGCGAAATTGGGATGTTCGAGCCCCTCGCCCGGCAGCATGACCACGAAGGTGCAGTCGCGGTGGGCGTTGATATAGGGCGAAGCATGGCGCAGCCAGTTGACGTAGTCGTGCATGGGAAACAAAAGCCTGTGAACTCATGAATAGGCGCCGGGCCTGGTTGTTCCGGCGGCGCTGCAGGGCATCTCGGGATGCGCGCCTCGCTCAGGCGGGCAGCGGCCGCAGGCAGTAATGCTGGATCAGCTGGCGCAACAGCCGCACGCTCGGTTCGATGGCTGACAGCTCCAGGTATTCGTCCGGCTGGTGCGCGCAGTCGATGCTGCCGGGGCCCATAACCAGGGTCTCGCAGCCAAGCTGCTGAAGATAAGGCGCCTCGGTGGCAAATGCCACCGCCTCTGCCGCGTGCCCGGTGAGGCGCTCGGCCAATCGCACCAGCTCGCTCTCGGCCGCCTGCTCGAACGGCGGCACGCTGGGAAACAGCGGGGCGAAGTCGATCTGCACCTGGTGCCGCTCGGCCAGCGGCTGCAGCTTGTGCAGGATCGCCTGACGCAGCGCTGCCGGCTGCATGCCCGGCAGCGGCCGCAGGTCGAACTCCAGGGAACATTGGCCGCAGATGCGGTTGGGATTGTCGCCGCCGTGGATGCAGCCGAAGTTGAGGGTCGGCCGCGGCACGCCGAACTGCGGGTTGTGGTACTGCTGCTGCCATTCCCCGCGCAGCTGCAGCAACTCGCCCATCACCCCATGCATGGCCTCCAGGGCGCTGTGGCCGAGGCTCGGATCGGAGCTGTGGCCGCTCTGGCCGAGGATGTCGATGCGCTCCATCATGATGCCCTTGTGCAGGCGGATTGGCTTGAGGCCGGTCGGCTCGCCGATCACCGCCGCCCGTCCCAGCGGCTTGCCGGCCGCCGCCAGGGCGCGGGCACCGGACATCGAACTTTCCTCGTCGCAGGTGGCGAGGATCAGCAAGGGCTGGCGGAAGGACTGCTGCAGCAGCGGTTGCACCGCCTCTATGACCAGGGCGAAGAAGCCCTTCATGTCGCAGGTGCCCAGGCCGTAGAAGCGGCCGTCGCGCTCGCTCAGCTTGAGCGGGTCGCTCTGCCACAGCTCGGCGTCGAAGGGCACGGTATCGCTGTGCCCGGCCAGCACCAGGCCGCCGGGACCGCTGCCATAGCTGGCGAGCAGGTTGAACTTGCCCGGCGCCACCTGCTGCAGCTCGCAGGCAAAACCCAGATCGCCGAGCCAGCTGGCCAGCAGCTCGAGCACCGGGCCATTCGACTGGTCCCAGGCGGCCTGGGTGCAGCTCACCGAAGGCGTGGCGATCAGCGCAGCGAACTGCTCATGAAAGGAAGGCAGGGTCATCGGCGGTCTCCGCGGGGCCAGGGTCCATCATAGGACCATAGCCGACGCGGATGGAACCGCCGAGACGGCTCAGGCGGCGCCGAATATGGCGCGCAGGATCAGGAAGAACAGGATCGACAGGCCGGCGCCGACCGGCAGGGTGATGATCCAGGACATGAAGATCTTGCCGATCACGCCCAGGTTGAGCGCGGCGATGCCACGGGCGATGCCTACGCCGAGCACCGCGCCGACCAGGGTATGGGTAGTGGATACCGGCAGGCCGATGGCCGAGGCGCCGACCACTGTGCCGGCGGTGGCCAGCTCGGCGGCGAAGCCGCGGCTCGGGGTCAGCTCGGTGATCTGCTTGCCGATGGTGGCGATCACCTTGTAGCCGTAGGTGGCCAGGCCGACGACTATGCCGATGGCGCCCAGCAGCAGCACCCAGCCGGGCAGCGCCGCCTTGGCCCCGACCGCCTCGCCGCCGGACTGGATCACCCCGACGATGGCCGCCAGAGGGCCCACGGCGTTGGCCACGTCGTTGGAGCCATGGGCGAAAGCCATGGAGCAGGC
>JBFHKK010000386.1:0-3056 GCA_041595475.1 Pseudomonas sp.
CGGCGGCACCCTGTTGGCGGCCGCGCAACTGATCCGGCGGATGGGCGCGAGCCTATACGAGGCGGCCGCTATCATCGATCTGCCGGAGCTCGGGGGGTCGCAGAAACTTCAGGATTCGGGCATCGCCACCTTCACCCTGACAGCCTTCAGCCTCGACGAATAGCCTCCCCGGTCGGTCGTACCTGACTGCCCACGAGGGGGGCTCGCTCGCCCTGCTGCCCGAGGCCTACAAGCCCATCTGCTTGGCGATGATCTCGTTCATGATCTCGCGACTGCCGCCTCCGATCGAAAGGATGCGGCTGTCGCGGTACAGGCGTTCGACCAGACTCTCGCGCATGTAGCCCATGCCGCCGAACATCTGCACCGCATCGTAGGTCAGGCGATCGGCGGTATCGGTGGCAAGGTTCTTGGCCATCGAAATTTCCTTGATCAGGCTCTGCCCGGCAGCCATTTTCGCCGCCTGACGGTAGGTAAACTCGCGCGATACCTCTACCTGGGTGGCCATTTCCGCCAGCCGGTGCTTGAGCACCTGGAACTTGCCGATCGGCCGGCCGAACGCCTGGCGCTCGCGGGCCCACTTCAATGCCTGCTCCAGCGCCAGTTCGGCGGTCATGTTGGCCATGATCGCCAGCGCCAGACGCTCGCTCTGGAAGTTGGCCATGATGCAGGCGAAGCCGGCATTCTCCAGGCCGATCAAATTGCCCACCGGCACCCGGCAATCGTCGAAGAACAGCTCGGCCGTGTCCGAGGCCCACCAGCCCATCTTCTTCAGGGGGGAACTGACGCTGAAACCGGGCGTGCCCTTGTCGATCAGCAGCAGGCTGATGCCGCCGTAGCCCTCGCCGCCGGTGCGCACCGCCACCGTGTAGTGGTCGGCGCGCACGCCGCTGGTGATGAAGGTCTTGCTGCCGCTGACCCGGTAGCAGTCGCCGTCGCGCAGCGCCCGGGTCTTGAGGTTGGCCACGTCCGAGCCGGCGGATGCTTCGGTTACCGCCAGCGCCATGATCTTCTCGCCGGCCAAGATCTGCGGCACGACCCGCTCGCGCAGCGCCGGGTGGCCCCATTTCAACAGCGGCGGCAGGGCTATATCCAGGGAGCCGAGCCCGGCCACCAGCCCGCCGGAGCCGCAGCGCATGAGCTCCTCGCTGGCCGCCACCTTGGCGAACAGGTCACCCTCGTGGCTGCCGCCGAAGCGCTCGGGATAACCGATGCCGAGAATCCCCGCCTCGCCGGCCTTGCGATACAACTCGCGGGGAAAAGCGCCCGCCTCCTCCCACGCATCGACATGGGGCAGGATCTCGCGCTCGACGAAACGCCGCACGGAATCACGCACCAGACGGTGATGTTCGTCGAAGTACTCCAGAGCGGCGGACATGGGCAGGCTCCCGGCAAGGTTTTCACGACCTTACCGAGCGCTTGCTTGGTTTTCAAGCCGAGTCAGCGTCCTCGCGCGGCTGCCAGCGCAGATCGGCCGGGGCGATGGTCACGCCCTGATACTCGATCGGCTCGGGCGAATAGTTGAAGACGAACCTGTGGGTCGGCGTGTCGCGCAGGCGCAAGCCCTCCGGCAGGCGGATGGTGGCGATCGACTGGGCCGCGCACAGCCGCTCGATGATGCGTAGCAAGGCACTGGCGTCCGGCCAGCCAGCCAGATACTGGCGCTGCGGGCTGCCGACCAGCGCCGGCTGACCGCTGTCGGTGCGCTCGATCAGCGGATCCTCGCCTTCGAGGCACTCGACCCAGTGGGCGAAGTGTCCGCCCTGCTCCAGCGGTCGTTTGGCGTCCGGACGCAATGATTCGACGTAGGCAATCTTGCTGCTCAATCCCGGCAGCAGCGCGCCGCTCAGGCGCAGGTTGAAGTGCTCGGTCAGGGCATTGCTGCGCGGGCCGGCCAGCACCGCGCCTTCAAAGCCCTCGATCGCCGCCTTGAGCGGCTCGGACAGGCTCATCAGGCCGGGCACCAGCAATAGCCGGTAGCCGCTCAGATCGCTGCAGTCCGGCGGCAGAATGTCCACCGACAGGCCCAGCCGGCGCAGCGCCCGGTAGAAGTCCAGGCACAGGCGGAAATAATCGAAGGACGCCCCCTGGGGCAGGATTTTCCAGGCCCAGGCCGATTCATAGTCGAACACCAGGGCAACTTCGGCGCGCGCACTGCCCGCCTGGGGCATCTGCTCGATCTCCGCGGCCACCGCGCGGACCTCCGCCAACGCCGGCGCATCGACGCGGTCCGGGCGCAGCAGGCCGGCGTGCATCTGCTCCTGGGCGAAGGGCGCCTGACGCCAGCGGAAGTAGCAGACGGTCTCGGCGCCATGGGCGAAAGCCTCCCAGGTCCAGAGGCGGACCATGCCCGGCAGTGGCGCCGGGTTGTAGGGCGCCCAGTTCACCGGCCCCGGCTGCTGCTCCATGATCCACCAGCGCCCCTTGCCGACGCTGCGGTAGAGATCATGGTGGAAGGCCTGGAAATCCGGATCACCCTGCTGGGCGAAGCGCAGCTTCCAGGCATCACCCTCGTCCGAGCGGTCCTCGAGAAAGCCCAGGGGGTAGCTGTCCCAGCTGGCGATATCCAGGTCGGCGCCGACCTTGTAGTGATCGAATTCGGTGATCCGGCCCATGTAGTTGTGAATCAGCGGCGCACTCGAATGACGGCGCAGGATCTCGACCTGGCTGCGGTTGAAGGCGACCACCTGATCGTAGCTAAACCTATTGAAATCCAGCTCGTGGCTGGGGTTGGCCTGGGTCACGCACAGGTTGGGTAGCTCGACCTGGTCGAAGCGATCGTATTCCATCGACCAGAACACATTGCCCCAGGCCCGATTGAGCGCCTGCGGGCTCTGGTATTTCTCTTCCAGCCAGCCGTGGAAGGCGCGGCGGGCCGCATCGCTGTAGGACAGCACGGTGTCGTGGCAGCCGTACTCGTTGTCCAGCTGCCAGGCCAGGATGTGCGGGTCGCGCCCGTAGCGCTTGGCCATGAGCTCGGTGATGCGCGCACTCTCCTGGCGATAGCCCGCGTGGCTGAAGCAATAGTGGCGGCGCGAGCCGAAGGTGCGCGGGCGGCC
>JBFHKK010000387.1:0-3053 GCA_041595475.1 Pseudomonas sp.
GCTCCAGCGCCTGGCGCGCCTGCTGCTCGCGCTCAGCGCAGGCCTGCTGCTGACGCTCGGCCCGGCTCAGCTCCTCACGCCAGCGGCGCTGCGCCTCGAGGCCGCGCTGCTGCTCGGCCACAGGCGCCTCCTCGGCCAGCAGGCGCGCGGCTTCGCTTTCCAGCGCGCCGCGCTGCTCCGACTCGAGCAGCTCGACGCCCTTGGCCTGACTCTGCAGCTTCTCCAGCTCGACCGCGGCGGCCTTGCTGCGCTCGTAGACGCGCTGGGAGATCTGCCCGTAGATATCGCTGCCGGTCAGCTCCTCCAGCAGCTCGGCGCGCTGATTGGCGCTGGCCTCGAGGAAGGCGGCGAAACCGCCCTGGGCCAGCAGCATGGACTTGGTGAAGCGCTCGAAATCCAGCCCGGTGAGGCGCTCGGTCTCGCGCAGCTTCTCGTGGATCTTGTCGCTGAGGATCTGTCCCTCGCGGGTGGCCAGTTCCACCTTGGGTGCCTGCAGCGCGCCCTCGGCCCGGTCCCGCGCCCGGCGCTGGCTCCAGAAGGCGCGATAGGCCGCGCCCCTGACCTCGAACTCGACTTCGGCCAGGCACTCGGCGGTGTGCCGGGTCATCAGCTCGTTGCCGCTGGCCGACAGCGTGCTCATGCGCGGGGTGCGGTGGTAGAGGGCCAGGCAGATGGCATCGAGCAGGGTGGTCTTGCCCGCCCCGGTGGGCCCGGTGATGGCGAACAGGCCGTTGCCGGCGAAGGGCTCGGCGGCAAAGTCGATCTTCCATTCGCCCTTGAGCGAGTTGAGGTTCTTCAGGCGCAGGCTGAGGATTTTCATTGCGCCTCCTCGCCCAGTTCCTCGACCACCTGGCGGTAGAGTCGGCGCAGGCGCGTCCGCTCGGGCTCCTCCAGGGTCTCGGCCGCCAGGCGCTGCTCGAACACCTCCTCCACGCTCAGCTCGTCCAGGGTCTCCTGCGCCTGGGCCTGCAACCCGGCACCAATCCGGTCGCGCGCCCGGCGGATGCGCAGCACCTCCACCGGCAGCTCCTGGCACAGGGCCGCGACGCGCTGCTGCAGGTCGCTCAGGTAGTCGTCGCCGCTGACCTGCACCTCCAGCCAGACCGGGCGTTCGGCGCAGCCCTGCGCCGCGGCCTCGGTGATCGCGGCCTCCAGTTCGGCCAGGGTGCCGCGCAAACTCTGCAGCGCCTGGAAGCGCGGCACCGGCAGGGGCGTCACGCTTTGCAGGCCGGCCTTACCCAGCTCCACCAGCAGCACCTGCTTGTCCTGCCCGGCCTCGTCGAAGCTCAACGGAATCGGCGAGCCGCAGTAGCGGATGTGCTCCAGGCCGCCGACCTTCTGTGGCCGGTGGATATGCCCCAGGGCGATGTAGGCGGCCGGGGGAAAGGCGCTGGTGGGGAAGGCCTCGAGGCTGCCGACGTAGATCTCGCGCACCGACTCGCTGGCGCTGGCGCCCACCGTGGTCAGGTGGCCGCTGGCGATGATCGGCAGGTTGCCGCCCAGGGCCTCGCGTCGCTGCTCGGCGAGGGCGTGCAGGCGCAGGTAGTGATCGGCGATGGCCTGCTGCAGGGCCAGCTGCTTGTCGCCGGCGCTCTGCCCGGCCTGGCTCAGCAGCAGGTCGCGCGGACGCAGAAAGGGAATGGCGCAGAGGATGGCGCCGGGACTGCCATCGCGCCGCTCCAGCACCAGCAGCTGCTCGGCCGGGTCTTCGCTCAGCCCGGGAATCACCCGGGTGCCCAGCTGCGCCAGCAGGGTCTTGCTCTCGCCGAGCATGGCCACCGAATCGTGGTTGCCGCCGAGTACCACCAGCTGGCAGCCGGTCTGGCGCAGCTCGACCACGAAGCGGTTGTACTGCTCGCGCGCATAGCTGGGCGGCGCGCCCGTGTCGAACACATCGCCGGCGATCAGCACGGCATCGACCCCATGGGCGCGCACCTGCTCGATCAGCCAGGCGCAGAAGGCCTGGTGCTCGGCCTGGCGGGTCTTGCCCATGAAATGCTGGCCCAGGTGCCAGTCGGAGGTATGCAGCAGGCGCAGGCTCATGGGCAGACCTCTGGGCCTGGCTCGGCGTGGTTCGACTCGGGGAAAGGCTTCATGGGGCTCGACGCGGTCCGGCGGGTGGAAGAAGGCGGCGCCCGCGAGCATACCCGATGCGCCACCCGCACCGCAGGCCGGGCGAAAATCCGGGCCGGCGCCGCCAGCTTCTATGCTTGCAGGAATCTTGCCTGGAGAAGCCCTAGATGCGGCGCATGCTCAACGACCTCAAGATCATGCTACTGGCCAACCTCTGGATAGTGCCGGTGCTGGCCGCGCTGATAGGCGCGCTCTTCTACTTCGTCGCTCCGCCGCCGCCGATGCAGGCGCGCATGGCCACCGGCGGCGAGGGCGGCGCCTACCGGGTGTTCGCGGAGAAACTCAAGGCCGAACTGGCCAGCCAGGGTTTCGAATTGAGCCTGGAGCCCAGCGCCGGCTCGCGCGATAACCTCGAGCGCCTGCTGGCCGAGCAACCGCAGGTGCAGATCGCCCTGGTGCAGAGCGGCCTGGAGCGCCAGCTGGAACCCAGCCAGCGGGAGCGCCTGGAGAGCCTGGGCGCGGTCTATCAGGAGCCCTTGTGGCTGTTCCATCGCCAGCCGCTGCGCATCGCCCAGATCGCCGACCTGCGCCCGCTGCGCGTCGGCCTGGGCGCCCCGGGCAGCGGCACCCGGGCGGCCAGCGAGGCCCTGCTGGCGGCCAACGCCATAGCGCCGGGGCAGTATCCGCCGAGCTGGCGGCCGCTCGGCGGCAACCAGGCCGCCGCCGCCCTGCTCGCCGGCGAGCTGGATGCGGCCTTCTTCGTCGCCCCGGCGGAAAACGCCCGGCTGCAGCGCCTGGCTGCCGCTCCAGAACTGCGCTTGGCGCATATCGAGCGGGCCGCCGCCTATCAGGCGCACCTGCCGTTCCTCAAACGCATCCGCATCGAGCAGGGTGCCGTCCTGCATGATGCGCCGCACGGCCTGGAGAAACAGCGGCGCCAGGGCCGGGTGGAAGTCCTGGTTGACCACCAGGGTGGCGAC
>JBFHKK010000388.1:0-3040 GCA_041595475.1 Pseudomonas sp.
GCACCGCCGTTATGGCGAATTGCGCCGGCTGTTGCGCTTGCCGGATGGGCTGCCACAGAAGCAGCGCCAGGACGCCGCCGAGCAGCCGCAGGGCGGCCAGGATGGCGCCGGGCAGGGCGCGGAGGGCGCGCCATGACGCGGCAAAGAGGCGTCGCCCTGATCACGGTGCTGCTGGTGGTGGCCCTGGTCACAGTGGTCTGCGCCGGCCTCATCGCACGCCAGCAGCTGTCGATTCGCAGCAGTGCCAACCAGTTGCACGTGCGCCAGGCCTGGCACTATGCCCTGGGCGGCGAGATCCTGGCCAAGGCGCTGCTGCGCCGTGATCTGCAGCAGGGTAATCCACGTGCGCCGGTCGATCACCTGGCCGAGGCCTGGGCCCGGCCGCTGCCGCCCTTCGCCCTGGACGAAGGCGGCGAGGTGCGGGTGCGCATCAGCGACCCCAGCGGCCGCTTCAACCTCAACAGCCTGGTGCGTCAGGGCCAGGCCAACGAGGCGGCCGTGGCTCAGTTCCGCCGGCTGCTGCGCATCCTGCAGATCGAGGCGCCCTATGCCGAACGCCTGCTCGACTGGCTGGATGCCGACCAGGAGGCCAGCGGCGCTCAGGGCGCCGAGGACAACCAGTATTTGCTCGCCCAGCCTGCCTATCGCACGGCCAATCGGCTGCTCGGCGATCCGTCCGAGTTGCGCCTGTTGCTGGAGATGAGCGAGGCCGACTATCGGCGTCTGCTGCCGTTCGTCACTGCTCTGCCGGCGGACGCGACCCTCAACGTCAACACCGCCGATGCCCGGGTTCTGGCCAGCCTGGCCGACGGCTTGCCCTTGGCCAGCGCCCAGGCCCTGGTGGAGGGGCGCGGTAGCCGCGGCTATGCCGATGTGGCGAGCTTCCTGGCCAAGCTGCCCGGCCTGACCATTCAAAGCCAGGGGCTGGCCGTGGGCAGTCAGTATTTTCAGGTGTTCAGCGAGGTCAGCCTGGGCGATCGGCGCCAGCTGCTGCTGAGCACCCTGCAGCGTGCCAGCGATGGCCAAGTCTATGTACTAGCCCGTGATCTGGGGCAGAGCGGCTCGCCGCCTGGGCCCGTCGAGGAAGTCGATCCATGAGTCAAACCTGTGTATTTTTGCCGCCGTCGGCCTGTGCCGCGGTGAGTGGCGAGCTTGGGGTGCTGCGGGTCCGCCAGGGCCGCGCCAAGTGTCGGCCGTTCGCCGAGGCGGTGGCCCGGCTCGAGGGCGCCTGGACCTTGGTGTTGCCGGTCGAGGCGGTGACCGCCTGCGCCGTCCAGTTGCCCACCCAGAAGGCGCGCTGGTTGCGCCAGGCCCTGCCCTTCGCCGTGGAAGACTTGCTGGCCGAGGAGGTCGAGCAGTTCCACCTGGCCCTGGGCGCGCCTCTGGCCGACGGCCGTCGTCGGGTGTTCGCCGTGCGCCGCCAGTGGCTGGCCAATTGGCTGGCCCTGTGCCCGCAGCCGCCTCAGCACATCGCGGTGGATGCCGACCTGCTGCCCGCCCAGGGCACGCAACTGATGCCCCTGGGCTCGCGCTGGTTGCTGGGTGGCGCCGGCGCGGCCCGTATGGCCCTGTCCGCCGCGGATTGGCCGGCCCTGGCAGCGGCCTGTGCCTCGCCCCACATCGTCCAGCTTCCCGGTGGCCAGCCGGGCTTGACGCCGGTGGATCAGGTGGTGGAGATCGGCGAGCCCTACGCCTGGCTGGCCCGGCAAACTCTGGTCAACGATCTGGCCCAGGGCGAGTTCGCCGTCCGCCCAGCCGGCGGCCACTGGTCGCGTTGGCGCCCGCTGGCGGCGGTGCTCGGTGTCTGGCTGCTGCTGCAGTGCGGCTTCAACCTGGCCCAGGGCTGGCACCTGCAGCGTCAGGCCGAGGCCTATGCCGAGGCCAGTGCGAGTCTCTACCGGGAGTTGTTTCCCGAGGATCGCAAGCTGATCAACCTGCGTGCGCAACTGGATCAGCACCTGGCCCAGGCCGGCGGTGACGGCCAGGGTCGCATGCTCAGCATGTTGGCCCAGGTCAGCGAGGCGGTTGCCCTCGAAGGCAGTCAGGTGTCGATCGAACAGGTCGATTTCAGCGATGCGCGGGGCGATCTGGCGCTGCAGGTTCAGGCGCCCGGTTTCGGCGAGCTGGAACGCATGCGCGAGCGCCTCGAGGAGACCGGTGTGGCCGTGCAGCTGGGTTCGGCCAGTCGGGAAGCAACGGGTGTGAGCGCCCGCATGGTGATCGGGGGATGAGCATGGCCATGTTCGACAGACTGAATAAATCCATCCTCCTCCAGCTGGAAAGCGCCGGCGTGGTGCAGCGCTGGCGGGCATTGCCCGCGCGCGATCGGCTGGCCCTGGGCTTGCTGGCGACCTTCTTGGCGCTGCTGCTGCTTTACCTGATGCTCTGGCGGCCGGCCGAACAGCAATTGCAGGCGGCCCGCCAAGCCTTCGAGCAAGAGCGTGAGCTGCATGCCTACCTGCAGGCGCAGGCACCGCTGGCGCGCAGTCTGGCGAGCAAGCCCCAGACCGGCCTCGATCCGGCCCGCCTGCAGGGCGTGGTCACGGCCAGCGCGGCGCAGCAGGGCTTGGTCGTCGAGCGTCTGGACAGCGACGGCGACGGGGCGCTGCAGGTCGGTGTCCAGGCCGCGCCTTTCGCCCAGTTGCTGCGTTGGTTCAGAGTGCTGGAGGAGCGGGGCGTGCGGATCGCCGAGGCCGGCCTGGAGCGAGCGGAGCAGGGCCGGGTGGCCGCACGCCTGGCATTGCGCGCCGAGCCTTGAGGGCAGGCATCGCTGGGCCCGGTTGTTCGCGTGCCGTGCCCAGGAAAAACTTCAGGCGCAGTCTTGACTTAGCGTTGGCGCTTGCGTAGATTTCGCGCCTCGCAAGGCGATGGGTGATTAGCTCAGCTGGGAGAGCATCTGCCTTACAAGCAGAGGGTCGGCGGTTCGATCCCGTCATCACCCACCACTCCTTGTGAATTCGGGCGTTTCGCCCGGCCGACGCGCAGCGGTAGTTCAGTCGGTTAGAATACCGGCCTGTCACGCCGGGGGTCGCGGGTTCGA
>JBFHKK010000389.1:0-3034 GCA_041595475.1 Pseudomonas sp.
AGCCGGCCATGGGTGGCTGGATCCGCCTGCGCGAGCCCGGCAACCGGCTCGCCGGCATGGCCGAGCGGCTGTGCCTGCTGGACGCCTGGCCGCCGGCGGTGTTCAGCCTGCTCAAGGCTCCGGCTGCCGGCAGCAGCCTGACCTGGAGCGTCGCCGTGGTCGAGGACGCCGAGGACTGCAGCGGCGGCGACTGGTGGCAGTACCTGGCCGAGATCCAGCACGCGGCCAACGGCTACAGTCATATCGACGCCACCCTGTGGGACAGGCACGGGCGCGCGGCGCTGCTCAGCCGCCAGACCGTCAGCCTGTTCGCCTAGCGGTCGGCCGGCGCCGCGGCACGGGCCAGTCGGTGTAGACTCGGCGGTCTGATCGGCAGGCCAGCGGCCTGCCGGGTAGCGGCGCGGGCCTGTCTCTTGCCAGGCCCTGCCCCTCTTTCATCTGAAGGAGCAGCCCGCATGGCCTGCAGCAAACTTCTGGTGCTCTATACCGGCGGCACCATCGGCATGCAGCCGAGCGCCCAGGGCCTGGCCCCGGCCGCCGGCTTCGAGGCACGCATGCGCGCCCAGCAGGCGCAGGAATCGACGCGCGCGCTGCCCGAGTGGATCTTTCGCGAACTGCTGCCGCCGATCGACAGCGCCAACATGAACCAGGGCCACTGGCTGGCCATGGTCGCGGCCATCCGCGCCGGCGTCGAGCAGGACGGCTGCGACGCCGTGCTGGTACTGCATGGCACCGACACCCTGGCCTACAGCGCTGCGGCCTTGAGCTTTCTCCTGCTCGGCCTGCCGGTGCCGGTGCTGCTGACCGGCGCCATGCTTCCGGCCGGCGCCCCCGGTAGCGACGCCTGGGACAACCTGTTCGGCGCCATGCAGGCGCTGCAGCAAGGTCAGCCAGCGGGGGTGCGGCTGTTTTTCGGGGGCACCCTGCTGCACGGCGCACGCGCCAGCAAGCAGGGCAGCGCGGCGCTGGACGCCTTCTGCGAACCGCCACGGCGGCGCCACAGCGAACGCGCCGGGAGCATTGCCGAACGCCTCGACTACCGCCAGCCACGCCATCCGGTCGATCTGGCCGTGCTGCCCTGCTATCCCGGCATCCAGGCCGCCCATGTCGAAGCCCTGCTGGCCAGCGGCGTGCGCGGCCTGCTGCTGGAATGCTATGGCAGCGGCACCGGCCCGGCCGAGGATGCCGCCCTGCTGGCCGCGCTCAAGAACGCCCACAGGCGCGGGGTGGTGCTGGCCGCCAGCAGCCAGTGCCCCCACGGCCATGTGCAGTTCGGCGTCTATGCCGCCGGCAGCCAGCTGGCCGCCAGCGGCCTGATCTCGGCCGGCGGCATGACCCGCGAGGCGGCGCTGGGCAAGCTGTTCGCCCTGCTCGGCGCCGGCCTGAGCCAGGCCGAGGTCGAGCACTGGTTCGCCCTCGACCTGTGCGGCGAGCGCGCCGACTGACAGCGACGCGCCACGCCGGGCTTGCAGCCGGCCGGCAAGGCTTTCAGGATGTGCACAAGGTCACGACAGGAGACCAGCCATGGCCGTTCGCATTCACCCCGAGATCCGCCCCGTCAGCGCCGCCGACCATGCGGCCTGGCTGCCGTTGTGGCAGGGCTACCAGCGCTTCTACATGACCGAGATCCCGGCGGCCACCAGCGATGCGGCCTGGCAGCGCTTTCTCGATGCCGCCGAGCCCATGCAGGCGGCGCTGGCCTGGCACGAGGGCCGGGCCATCGGCCTGGTGCACTGGGTCTACCATCGCTCCTGCTGGACGGTGGAAGATGCCTGCTACCTGCAGGACCTGTTCATCGCCAAGGATGTGCGCAGCAGCGGCGTCGGCCGCCAGCTGATCGAATACGTCTGCGACCAGGCCCAGCGCGCCGGCTGCGCCCGGGTGCACTGGCTGACCCACGAAACCAACGGCGGCGCCATGCTGCTCTACGAGCGCGTCGGCGAACGCTCCGGCTTCATTCAGTTCCGCAAGCAGCTTCGCTAGTTCAGGGGCGGCGGCGGATCGGCCGCGCGCCCCCTCGACTCAGAACTTCTGCGGGCGCAGCACTTCGACCTGGGTCAGGAAGCAGATCATCGCGTAGTTGGCGTAGTAGCGCTGCTGCAGGTGCTCGGCCAGGCGCTCGGCCAGTTCGCGGGCGCAGATGATCTCCAGCTGAATATTGCCCTCGGTGTCCCAGCCGGCGCTGCGCACGCCGCGGCCGCCGCGGCCGCGGGCATCGGAAATGGTCCAGCCGGGGGCGCCCAGGTGCTCCAGGTCGGCCACCAGTTTCTTCTCCAGCGCCGCCTCGCAGATCACGGTGAGCAAGGTGCGGGTGTGTACGTTCATCTCAGAGCCCCCAGGCGATCAGTTGTTCGGCCAGCGCATGATAAAGCGGTATGCCGATCAGAATGTTGAACGGGAAGGTGATGCCCAGCGAGGCGGTCAGCGACAGCGACGGATTGGCCTTGGGCAAGGCCAGGCGCAAGGCCGCCGGCACGGCGATATAGGAGGCCGAGGCAGCCAGGGTCGCCAGCACCGCGGTGCCGCCCAGCGACAGGCCCATGAAGCGGCCCAGCAGCGCGCCTATCACCGCGCCTATCAGCGGCATCACCAGGGCGAAGGCGGCCAGGCGCAGGCCGAACTGCTTGAGCGCGCCCAGCTGGCCGGAGGCGATCAGGCCCATCTCCAGCAGGAAGAGCGCCAGCACCGGCTTGAACATGCTGGTGTAGAAGGGCTCCAGCGGCTTGATCGACTCCTTGCCGGCGATCGCGCCTATGATCAGGCCGCCGAGCAGCAGCATGATGCTCTTGCCGAGGAAGATTTCCCGGCCCAGCTCGCGCCAATCGGTGTCGCGGCTGATGCCCTTGGCCAGGATGATGCCGACCAGGATCGCCGGGACCTCGAGAATCGCCACGAACAGCGGCATGTAGCTTTCGAAGAAGATTTCCCGCGCCGCCAGATAGGCCACCACCACAGCGAAGGTACCGGCGCTCACCGAACCGTAGTGCGCCGCCACCGCCGCCGCGTTGACCCTGTCGAAATGCAGGCCACGCAG
>JBFHKK010000390.1:0-3024 GCA_041595475.1 Pseudomonas sp.
GGTCGCGCGGCTGACCCGCGAGCCCGGCCCGAAGGAGACGATGTTGTCCAGGTAAGCAAGCATGGCCGGGTGCTGGACCACCGCCACCAGCATATCGGCGAAGCGCCCGGTGACATGGGGGCGGATGGCCCTGTGCTGGTAGTCGCGCAGCAGGCTGGCGGTGGTCGGCTTGCTGATGCTGACGGTGAAGTGGTTGGCCCAGAAGGCCGCCAGGCGCTCGACGAAGGGCTGCGTCGTGGTCATCTGCTCCTGGCTCAGGTCGAACACGAACTGCTTGTAGTCCTGCCGCAGCCGCGGCGCGATGCGCGCCCTGGCGCTATCGGCATCCGGTTGGCGCGAGGCATTGAGGAAGTCGGCGTAGGTCGCCAGGCCGCCGATGTCGGTCAGCGCAGGCGGCACCCGCGCCGAGCGCAGTTGCTGCTTGAGGTGGGCGACGGGATCGGCGCCGGCCTGGGCCAGGCCGGCCGGGCCGGGGCCGTAGCCGAAGCGATTGAGGGCGATGAAGGCGTGCTGGGCATCCATTTGCTGGGCCTCCTGGTCTGGGCCGGGTCACTGGCCGAAGGGCTGACCCTGCAGGCTTTCGGGGCTCGGCTCGGCAGCCGAACGGTCGCCGTCGCCGACCATGGCTGCGTTCTGCTGCCGGGTCGCGCGCAGGCGCTTGCGCTCCGCCTCGGGCAGGGCCTGGAGGTGCTCGCGCAGCAGGGCGCGTCGATCGGCCGGGGCGGCATCGAGCAGCTCGGCCTTCTGCGCCTCGCTCAGGTGCGGCCAGAGCGCGGACAGCATCGGCCGCTTGCCGCTGGCCGCGAGCCGCTCCAGGGCTTCGCGCTTCTGCTCGGGGGGCAGGCTTTCGAAGCGGGCCCGCCGTTCTTGTTGCGAGGGGCCGTCCGGCTGGGCCGCGGCGAGCGGCAGTTGGGTCGCCAGCAGCAGGGCCAGCAGCAGCGTTCTGATCTTCATGGTACAGCCTCCGTCAGAGATCCCCCGGGTTCATGGGTGGCGCATGTCGGCGCGTGGCTTGGCCGAAATTCTGCGCCAGCAGCTTTCGGTCCTCGGCCGACAGGCTGACCATGGCCTCGGCGAACAGGCCGCGCATGATTCCGGCGCGGGCCTGTTGGGCCTGCTCCAACTCGGCGAAGGCCGCCTTGAATTGCGCCTCGGAGAAGTCCTGCGCCTGGATGATCTGCGCCACCCGCTGGCGCTGCTCGGCGATGCGCTGGCTGGCCGCCCGCAGCTCCGGCATGGCCGCCCTGAAGCCTTCGCCGACGGTCGCGCGCCCCTCGGGTGAGAGACTCTGCGCCAGTTGGCGAAAGGCCATGCCCTGCGCCCTGTCTCTAGCGCCAGGCGGTTCGGCCTGGGTCTGCTGCGCGCGCAGCACGCTTTGCCGGCCCAGTTCATGGCTGACCAAAAAGATGTTCACGCCCAGCGAAAGCAGCAGGGCTACCAGCAGGAACACCTGCACGCGATCGGTCGTCCTCACAGCACAGCCCCCTCGTCCAAACCGCTGAACATGGCTTCCAGCCCCATGGCCGCCGCCTCATGCTCGCTCGTGCCCGGGGCGGCCTGCTGCATGCCGCTGAGGCCGCCCAGCAGCATGCAGGCCAGGCCGGCCGCCAGGCCGAAGGCGCGGAACCAGGGGTTGCGGCCCAGCGCCACGGCATAGGGCTGGGTTGCCGTCATCAGGATTTCGTCGAGTCGTTCGTCACTCAGTCCAGGCGCTTTCCCGTAGAACTTGGCAACCAGCGCTTCGATTTCGTGCTCGTTCATCACAGCAAGGCCTCCTTGTAGGGGCTCAGATACTTGGCCAGTGCAGACTTGCCGCGGCTCAACAATGACTCCAGGGCCTTTTCCGAGATATCGAGAATCGCCGCCGCTTCCTTCTGGCTGAAACCCTCCGCATAACGCAGCAGCAGGGCGGTGCGTTGCCGCTCGGGCAGGGCGTCCATGGCGAAGGCGACGAACTGGCGGACCTGCTCGGCGCTGTAGAGGGCGTCGGGGCGACCGGCGTGGTCTTCCAGTGGCGCATCCTCGAGCTCGATCATGCTTTTCCTCGCACGCAGCTGGTTGAGGCAGTGGCGCTGGACGATGGTGTACAGCCAGGTCCTGACCTTGGCCTCGGGCCGCCAGCCGTTGGCATGCCGCCAGACCTGGATGAACACGTGCTGCAGCGCATCTTCGCCGGCATGGGCGTCGCCCAGCAGGTGGCTGGCGTAGCGCAGCAGGGCCTCGGCGTGCCGCCGCATCAGGGTGCGCAACGCCGCGGCTTGGCCGGCGGCGATCTCGCGCAGCAGGCGCTGATCCTCCGCATCGCCCTCAGCCGTCATGTTTCGATCCACTCCTGAGTCGCCTCACCTGATCCCTTCTATCGGCCCTGACCCGAGCCTGCGCGGTCCGGTCTGGCGCGGCGGATCCGCAGGCACATCGTCCACGGTTATCTGCTTGAACCCGCGGGGCGGAAAAATCCTTCGGAGAAAAACAAGGGTGGGCCGATTTATTTTCCCTGCCCACTGTCCGGCGAATGTTCCAAGGATGGAGGAACAGTCATGTCTAGGACGAGTCGCATCGTACAGCCGAACTGCCCGCAACATGGTGTGCGCGGCGGCCACCAATGTCAGGTGGTCGTTGCCGGTATATCGAGTTGAGCCTGGTACGCCCCTGCATGCGGGCTGGCTCGGTGGATTATCCGTGGTCGAGTTATCCGGCCGGCTTCGAGGCGGTACCGGAGGGCCATCGGCTGAAGCTGCCCCCTGTTTTGTCGCGCTGGATGAAACTGCGTTGGAGCCGTCGTCGTCGCTATCCGACATGGGTGCGCCAAGCGATTCCCCATGATGAGCTCAGGTTGATCCGCGAAGCATTGCCGCGCGGGCGTAGGCCACACACCGCGGGCAACTCCGCAGAAAAATGGCTACTGGCCAGCGTTCCTTGGTTTTTGTAGAATCCGCAGCCGTTAGGTCGGGGCTGGGCCCTTTCGCAGCCAAGTGCGTCACCGCCCGACACGCCCCTCAGCAGCACCCGGCCGCCGCCCTAGCA
>JBFHKK010000391.1:0-3023 GCA_041595475.1 Pseudomonas sp.
CCCGAAGCCTGGCTGCGCGCCCTGCAGACCTGGCTGGCGGTGCCCCTGGTGCTGGCCTGCGGCCTGCTGCAGATCGACTGGCAGGACGCCTGGCAGGGCTATTCGCCCGCGCAGTTCGCCGCCCTGCTGCTGCTGCCGATCGCCAGCAAGCTGGCCGGCAACTGGCTGGGCCTGGCCTGGGCCGCCGGCCGGCTGCGCGCCTATCCCGGGCAATGGCGCGACAGCCTGTTGCTCAATACCCGCGGCCTGACCGAGATCATCTTTCTCAATCTGCTGCTGCAGCAGCAGATCATCGGCCCGCCGCTGTATTTCGCCCTGATGCTCATGGGCCTGATCTCGACCCTGATGCCGGCGCTGGCCGGCCACCCCTCCCCCCTTGCCAACCGTGAGGCGCAGCGCCGCTATGAAGTCTCTTGAAGTCGAACAACGTCGGGTCGTGGTCATAGGCGCGGGGCCGTCCGGCGCCATCGCCAGCGCCCTGCTCAAGCGTCAGGGCCATGATGTGCTGGTACTCGAGCGCCAGCAGTTCCCGCGCTTCTCCATCGGCGAGAGCCTGCTGTCGCATTGCCTGGACTTCGTCGAGGAGGCCGGGATGCTCGAGGCGGTTCGCGCCGCAGGCTTCCAGACCAAGCATGGCGCGGCCTTCGCCTGGGGCGAGCGCTACACCGACTTCGACTTTCGCGACACCTTCACCGCCGGCCAGGGCTCGACCTTCCAGGTGCAGCGGGCGCGCTTCGACCAGCTGCTGGCCGACGAGGCGGCGCGCCAGGGCGTGGAAATCCGCTACCAGGAAGAGATCTTCGCCGCCGATTTCACTGGCGACTGCCCGCGCCTGAGCGTGCGCCGCCTGAGCGATGCCCAGGAATACCAGGTCGAATGCGCCTTCGTCCTCGACGCCAGCGGCTACGGCCGGGTGCTGCCGCGCCTGCTCGACCTGGATCTGCCGTCGAGCTTCCCGGTGCGCCAGGCGCTGTTCACCCATGTCGAGGACCGCATCGACGATGCCGGCTTCGAGCGCGAGAAGATCCTTATCACCACCCACCCGACCCTGCGCGATGTGTGGTTCTGGACCATTCCCTTCAGCGATGGCCGCTGCTCCCTCGGGGTGGTGGCCGACGCCAGCCGCTACCAGGGTCGGCCCGAAGACCTCGACGCCTGCCTGCGCCAGTTCGTCGAGGAGACGCCGTCGCTGGCCCGGGTCCTGGCCAACGCCGTCTGGGATACCCCGGTGCGCGCCCTGGGTGGCTACGCCGCCAACGTCAAGCGCCTGCACGGGCCGGGCTTCGCCCTGCTCGGCAACGCCGCCGAATTCCTCGACCCGGTGTTCTCCTCCGGCGTGACCATCGCCATGCGCTCGGCGAGCATGGCCGCCGGCCTGCTGCATCGCCAGCTCAGCGGCGAGGCAGTGGACTGGGAGGCGCAGTTCGCCGCGCCGCTCAAGCGCGGCGTGGACTGCTTCCGCGCCTACGTCGAGGGCTGGTACGACTGTTCCTTCCAGGACGTGATCTATGCGCCCAATCCCAACCCGGAAATCCGCCGCATGATCAGCTCGATCCTCGCCGGCTACGCCTGGGACCTGCGCAACCCCTACGTGGCCGAGCCCAAGCGGCGCCTGCGGGTGCTGGCCGAGCTCTGTGCGCCCAGCCCTGCGGAGTGACGATGAACCATCCCACCCGCGTGCCGCGCTGCGCCCGCCGATGATTCGCGCGTTTGTGCTCGGCCTCTGCCTGTTGCTGAGCGCCTGCGCCAGCCAGACCCCGCTGCCGCAGCGCCCGGCCGCGCTCGCCGTGGACCTGCCGCTGTCGCTGCACATCCAGCGCCAGCAGGGCGCACGGCGGCAAGACTGGTTGCTGGTGCTGCAGCGCCAGGGGCAGGACCTGCACTGGACGCTGCTCGACCCCCTCGGCGTGCCCCTGGCGCGCCAGCGCCTGGTCGAGGGCAGCTGGCAGAACGATGGTTTGCTGCCGCCGAATGCCGAGGCGCGCGCCTTGTTCGCCGCCCTGCTGTTCGCCCTGACCCCGGCCGAAGCGCTGGCGCAGGCCTATCCGCCGGGCAGCTGGACGCTCGGCGCCGATGGTCAGCGCCGGCTTAACCCGGCGTGGCGAATCCGCTACCGTGCCGGGCTGGATTTCACCCTGCAGCACGACTCGGACCTGAGCTATCGGGTCCGCGTGCTGGCTGCCGAAGAAGACAGATGATGCCCAGTTATCTCAATGCCCTCGGCCTGGTCTGCGCCCTCGGTCAAGGCAAGCAGGCGGTGGCCGATGCCCTGTTCGCCGGCGATGCCTCCGGCATGCGCCCCAGCGATGCCTGGGTCGAGGGTCGGCGCCTGACCGTCGGTGCGGTGGAAGGCGACCTGCCGGCCATGCCGCCAGGCCTGGCGGCGGCCCACAGCCGCAACAACCAGTTGCTGCTGGCCGCGGCGCTGGAGATCGAGCCGCAGATCCGCGCCGCCCTCGAGCGCTACGCGCCCGGTCGCATCGGCGTGGTCATCGGCACCAGCACCTCCGGCATCCACGAGGCCAGCCAGAGCATCGCCCACTATCGCCAGCACGGCGTGCTGCCGTCCGACTATCGCTACGCCCAGCAGGAACTGGCCGCGCCTGCGACCTTTCTGGCCGACTGGCTGGGCCTGTCTGGGCCGGTCTATTGCCTGTCCACCGCCTGCACCTCCAGCGCCCGGGCCCTGCTCAGCGCCCACCGCCTGCTGCAGCAGGGGCTTTGCGACCTGGTGCTGTGCGGCGGCGTGGACAGCCTCTGCCGCCTGACCCTGAACGGCTTCGGCGCCCTGGAGGCGATAGCGGCCGAACGCTGCAATCCCTTCTCGCGCAACCGCAAGGGCATCAACATCGGCGAGGGCGCCGCGCTCTTTCTGATGAGCCGCGAACCCGGCCCCATCGCCCTGCTCGGCGGCGGCGCCAGTTCCGATGCCTACCACATCTCCGCGCCCGAACCGACCGGCCAGGGTGCCCAGGCGGCCATGCGCCAGGCCCTGGACGCAGCGGGGATCGCCGCCGGGCAGA
>JBFHKK010000392.1:0-3019 GCA_041595475.1 Pseudomonas sp.
GGCGGCCCGGCGTCGCGACGAGGATGTCGACGCCGCGCACGAGCTTTTGCTTCTGCGGGTTGATGCTGACGCCGCCGAACACGACGGCCGATTTCAGCGGCAGGTAGCGACCATAGGTCACGATGCTTTCATGGACCTGAGCGGCGAGCTCGCGCGTCTGCGTGATTACCAGCGCGCGAATCGCGCGGCGACCCTGTTCAGGCTTCGGCGCGTCCATCAGGCGCTGCAGCAGCGGTAGCGTGAAGCCCGCGGTCTTGCCGGTACCGGTTTGCGCGCTGCCCACCAGGCCGCGCAGCCACAGGCTCTGATCCTCGAGCACGGCGTAGGCCGCGACCGGCAGCTGGCAGCTGCCGCCCATGCAGTGGCCCAGCGCCCGCTCGGCCCGGACCCGCAGGCTGGAGTCGGCGTGATTCAACGGTGCGACGGCCGCGAGGGTGACCTGATCCTCCAGGCGGCATTCGATGCCCAGGGCGCCCTGACCCACCGCTGGCAGCATGTCCTCCGGCTCCAGGATGCGGCTGATCCGGTGGTCGAAGCCCATGCGCTTGAGACCCGAGGCGGCCAGCAGGATGGCGTCGTATTCCCCGGCTTCGAGCTTGGCCAGGCGGGTATTGATATTGCCGCGCAGCAGGCGGATCTGGCAGTCGGGTCGTTGCGCCTGCACCTGCAGCTGGCGGCGCAGGCTGGCCGTACCGACACAGGCACCTTCGGGCAGGTCGCTCAGCGCGTCCGCGCCGATCAGGGCGTCGCGTGGATCCTCGCGCTCGAGGATGGCGGCCAGACCCAGGCCCGCGGGAAAGGCCGCCGGCACGTCCTTCATCGAGTGCACCGCCAGATCGGCCTCGCCCTCCAGCATGGCCCGTTCCAGCTCCTTGACGAACAGGCCCTTGCCGCCCAGCCGGGACAAGGGCGAGTCGAGCAACTGGTCGCCCTTGGTGACCAGCGGCACCAGTTCCACGGTGGTTCCGGGGTTCAGCCGGCGCAGGGCGTCGGCGACAAACTCGGCCTGCCACAGCGCCAGGGGGGAGCGGCGCGTGGCGATACGCAGTACAGACATTATTCGCTTCGATCCTTGAACAGCAGCCGGCGGACCTCCGCCAGGCGGCGCCGGCTGACCGGCAGTTTCTCTTCAGTATGCCTGACCACCAGCTGGGCGCCTTGCAGGCTGACCGTATCGCCCCGCTCCAGGCCCACGATGTAGTCCGCATTGACCAGGAACTTGCGGTGGATGCGCAGGAACTGCGGCGCGAGGTCATCCTCCAGGTGCTTGAGCGATTCCTCGATCAGCTCCTCGCCCTGCAGGTGATACACCGTGGTGTATTTCTGGTCCGCCTGGAAGTAGATGATATCGGGCACGGGAATGCGCATCTGACCCTCCCGGGTGGTCGCCACGATGTGACTGCGGCCGGCGGGGTCCGCCTCGCGGGTCAGGCTCTGGCTGATCGATTCCAGTTGCGCCCGGCTCGGGCGGCGGGCCTGCTGCAGGGCGGCGCCGAGCTTCTCCTTGCGGATCGGCTTGAGCAGGTAGGCGCAGGCCGAGGTGTCGAAGGCGGACAGGGCGTGCTCGGAAAACGCCGTGGTGAAGATGATCGCCGGCGGCAGCGTGCTCTCGGCCAGGGCCCGCGCGACCTGCAGGCCGTCCATACCGGGCATGCGGATGTCCAGCAGGATGACATCCGGCCGGGTGTCGTCGACAAGTTTCAGCGCGGCCCGTCCGTCCCCTGCCTCGCCGACCACGGCATGCCCCGGAAACTGACCGATCAGCTGCTTCAGTCGCTCGCGCGCCAGGGGTTCATCATCAACGATCAGGACATTCATACCGGAACGCGTAACTCGGCGCGATACTCCCCCTGGCTGCTGTGGACCGTCAGGCTCGCCCGATCATCGTATAACAATCGCAGGCGCTGACGAATATTGTCCTGGGCCATGCGGCTGCCGGTCGATGTGCGGGGGTCGGTCGCCAGCGGGTTGCTGATGGTGATCCGCAGCTCGGTCTTCTGCCGTCTGGCCTTGATGCGCAGGGTGCCGCCGTCGGGTCGCTGTTCGATGCCGTGGTAGATGCCGTTTTCGAGCAAGGGTTGCAGGCTCAGCAGCGGCAGGCGCAGCTCGCTCAGTTCCGGCGGGACCTGCCAGTCCACGCGCAGTCGCTCGCCCAGCCGCAGCTGCTCGATCCGCAGGTAGGTTTGTGCCAGGGCGATTTCATCTCCCAGACGGGTCCACGGATCCCGCGACTTGAGAATCGCGCGAAACAGCTCGGACAGGTCTTCCAGCAGATCCTCGGCCTGGCCCGGATTGAGCGTGATCAGGGCGGCGACGCTGTTCAGCGCATTGAAGAAGAAGTGCGGGCGGATGCGCGCCTGCAGCGCCGCGTAGCGCGCCTCGGCCAGGGCCTCGACCTCCCGGCGCCAGGCATGCATCACATAGAAGTAACGCAGCAGCAGCAGGCTGACGATGCCGGCCAGCAGGGCGATGCGCAGCAGGAAATGGGCATGCGACTGACCCGGCCGGAAGCCGTCGTCCAGCAGCAGGCGACCCAGCTGGAAGGCCATTTCGCTGACCATCAGGCTGATCCCGATCAGCACGCCGAAAGCAGCCAGGGAGATCAGCCAGGCCGGGCTGTCGACCAGACGCCCGCGCAGCCAGCACAGGGCGCCGGCGCTGAGCAGGGTGATCCAGTGCAGATAGAGCGAAATCAGCACCAGCCGGGTGCCCGGGATCAGGCTTTCGCCGGGCAGGCCGAGGGTCAGCAGGATGGCCAGGATCTGGCTGACCAGCAGCAGCTGCAGGATCGCCGGCGGGCGGCAGAAGTCCGGCAGGAAATTGGCGGCGGGCGCGGCGCTCATGCTCTCAACAATACTCCGAATCGACCGGCCACGGCCCGGCTCTCTGCTATCATCGCGCCCCTTCCGAACAGGACCAGCTGCCATGAGCGCGGACAAAGGCAAACTCTGGGGAGGCCGCTTCGCCGAGGGCACCGATGCCCTGGTCGAGGCCTTCAGCGCCTCCGAGCATTACGACC
>JBFHKK010000393.1:0-3002 GCA_041595475.1 Pseudomonas sp.
ATCCGCACAGCGGCGAGCGCAGCGCCGATGGCGAGCCGCTGGCCACCCTACGCACTTACCGCCAGCGCGACGGCGAGGTTTACTTCGGCCAGAACCTGATCGCGTGCGGCACTGGCGAGCTGCGCCCGGGCATGGCCGTGACCCTGCTCGACTGAGGCGCGCTCACTGATCGTCGAAGTAGCGCTCGTGCCAGCCGAGCAGCGGCTGCGGCGCATCGAGCTTCTGCCCGTAGATCACCGCGTAGGACAGCACGTTCTGCACGTACTGGCGGGTTTCGTCGAACGGGATGTTCTCGATCCAGACGTCGTAGGCCAGGTGGTTGGCGCCGCGCAGCCACTGGCGCACCCGCCCGGGGCCGGCGTTGTAGGCGGCCGAGGCGAGCACCCGGTTGCCCTTGAACTGGCCGTAGATCTGGCTCAGGTAGGCGGCGCCAAGCTGGATATTGACCTCGGGCTCGAAGGCCAGCTGCGGCGAGGACAACGGAATGCCGAAGCGCTTGGCGGTTTCCTTGGCGGTGGCCGGCATCAGCTGCATCAGGCCCATGGCGCCGACCGGCGAGCGCGCATCGGCCATGAAGGCGCTCTCCTGGCGGGTGACGGCGAACACCCAGCTCGAGTGCAGGCCGCGCTTCTTGGCTTCGCGGGTCAGGGAATCGCGGTGGGCCATGGGGAAGCGCACATCCAGGTCGTCCCAGTACTGCGCCTGGCTGATGCTGCGAATCGCCGGGAAGTACCAGCCCTTGTCGTAGGCCAGGCGGGCCTGGGCGACCAGTTCGTCGCGGCTGAACAGGCGGCCGACGTGATACCACTCGCGGCGTCCGTCGACGATCTGGCCGCGGGCGTGGAACTCCAGGGCGCGGCGAATGCCGGCGGCGTTGCGCACCTTGTTCAGGGTCTGCCGGTCCAGCGCCAGCGGCCGGTTATTCAGGGCATAGGGCGCCTTGACCTGATCGGCGGCCATGAAGCCATAGAAGTCGCGCTCCCCGGCCAGGGCCTGATACAGCGGCAGCGCCTCCTCGCCGTTGGGCCGGGCCAGTTGCAGGCTGCGCGCCTGCCAGTAACGCCAGCGGTTGGTCTGCGCCAGCGGGGCGGGCATCTGTCGGGTCAGCTGGTGCGCCTCGTCCCAGCGGCCGAGGCGCAGCAGCAGGCGGGCGCGCCACTCGCTGACGGTGTTGTCGCGCAATTTTGGGTCGTACTTGGCCATCACCTCCAGCGCCCGGGCATCGAAGCGCTTGGCCAGGGTCAGGCCGATTTCCCGGGCGATCGCGACTTTCTCCTCGCTGGAGAATTTCATGCGCTGGGCGTAGCCCTCGAGCAGGTTCAGGGCTTTTTCCGGCTCTTGCCGGGCCAGCCGGCGCAGGCCGAGGCCGACCACATCGGCCATGGCCCAGTCGGCCGGGGCGAAGCGCGCGGTCTGGCTCAGCAACTGCGGCTTCTGTGCCACCTCGACCAGCAACGCGCCCTGCTTGGCGAGGTTCGGCAGGCTCTTGAGCAGATGGCTGGCCAGGCCGTAGTTGCGCGCCTCGGCGGCCAGCTTGGCCCGCTTCCAGCGTTTCTTGTCGGTCAGTTGGCCGTCGGCGGCCCAGCGCTGGAACAGCGCATCGCAGGCTTGTGGCTGCGACTTGCCGACCAGCCAGAGCTTCTCGGCGCTGGCGTGGCCCTCGGCGGTCATGCCGTGCTTGAGCTGGTACTGGCCGTAGAGGCAGTCGAGTTCGGTGAAATTCAGTGCCGGATCGTAATGATTGACGAAGGTCTGCCATTCACCGCGCTCGGCCAGCCAGCGCAGCCAGCGCAGCTTCATCCAGCCGATCTGCGGCAAGTCGCCATGTTCGGCGAGGAACTTCTCGATCTCCTGGTTGCTGGCCCATTTCAGCCGGTTGGTCAGCTCGTCGTAGGCCAGGTAGGGCTCCAGCGGGTAGTCGCGCAGGGCGCTGGCATAGCGCCGGTAGGGGCCGGCATCGCCCTTGGCCAGAGCGCGCTTGGCTTCGTCGTAGTAGCGACGCTGCTGCTCCAGGTTGGCCGCCTCGGCAGTGGCCAGCGTGGCGGTTAATAAGAGAAGGCAAAGGACAGACAAGCAACCGCGCATGGGACTTCCAAACTGAGCAGATAAAGGGGTACCGGCCGCACCGGTAGATCTGTTGTTAGCTTAGCGGTTTGCCCCGGGGCGATGAAAGCCGCGGCCGTCTGGCACATCGACGAAAAACCCCGGCAATTTGCCGGCGCATCTCGGTTAGAATGCGCCCCCGATTGTCGTCGAGGCGCAAGGCTTCGGCGGATTAGCCCTGCGCTGGCACAATGGATAGGGCTGCGGTCGCCGATGTCGGGCGACCCAGTGCGACCCTGCCTGCTTCCTCTGCCAGCCGTTGTATTGTTGAGACCTGCCATGACCCTGCTGAAGTTCACCGATGTTTCCCTGGCCTATGGCGCCATGCCGCTGCTGGACAAGGTGTCCTGGCAGATCGCCCGCGGCGAGCGGGTGTGCATCATCGGCCGCAATGGCACCGGCAAGTCCAGCCTGCTGCGCCTGGTCAAGGGCGATCGGCAGGCCGACGATGGCGAAATCTGGCGGGCGCCGGGGCTGAAGATCGGCGAGTTGCCGCAGGAATTGCCGCGCGCCGACGAGCGCAGCGTGTTCGATGTGGTCGCCGAAGGCCTCGACGGCGTCGGCGCCTTGCTCGCCGAGTACCACCACCTGAGCCAGAACATCCACAGCGACGCCGACCTGGACAAACTGATGCACGTCCAGCAGGACCTCGAGGCGCGCGATGGCTGGCGTTTGCAGCAGTTGGTCGAGAGTACCCTGAGTCGCCTGCAGCTGCCGGCCGACAAGACCCTGGCCGAGCTGTCCGGTGGCTGGCGTCGCCGCGTGCTCTTGGCCCAGGCGCTGGTCTCCGAGCCGGACCTGCTGCTGCTGGACGAGCCGACCAACCACCTGGACATCGGCGCCATCGCCTGGCTGGAGGAGGCGCTGCTCGGTTTCAACGGCGCGGTGCTGTTCATCAC
>JBFHKK010000394.1:0-2996 GCA_041595475.1 Pseudomonas sp.
GCTGCGATCCGAACGCAGCGCCGCCAAGTAGTACAGGGAGGTCTTGATCAGGTCAAGTAGACAGGAGGGGGGCAGCAGCCGGACGGCGATCTGCTTCGCGTTTAATGGCTGCGCGGGGTGTGAAAGTGCGGGTGCATGACCGCCCGATGACGTTCCTCGGCGAGGAACTTCATGATGATCGGGGCCACGGCCGTCGCCCGGGTCACCAGGAACAGGTGGCCGTCGTCGATCACGTGCAGGTCGGCGTTGGGGATGCGCCAGGCCAGCAGGCGCATGTTGACCAGCGGGATCAGCGGGTCGTCGTCACCGGCCAGCACCAGGGTGGGTTGGCGGATCTTGTGCAACCAGTGGATGCTGGTCCAGCCGAGGCCGGCGAACAGCTGCCAGTAGTAGCCCAGCTTGCCGCCGGAGCGCACCTTGCTGGCGTGCGCCAGGGCCAGCTTGGGATCGCGGCGGAAACCGCCGCCATAGATGTCCGGCGCGATCTGCACCCCATAGGAGGGCTGGACGTAGCGCCGCGGACTGGCCATGCGCCAGAGCACCTTGGGCTTGCCCGGCACCATGACCGCGCCGGCCGAGGTGGCGGCGAGCACCAGCTTCTTGCAGCGTTCCGGGTAGTCGTGGGCGAACTGCTGCGCCAGGGCGCCGCCCCAGGACACGCCTATGGCATTGACCTGGCCGTAGTCCAAGTAGTCGAGCATGCGCGCGGCGAGCTTGGCCAGACCGGGGAAGCGATAGGGCGTGGCCGGGGTCGAGGAGCCGCCGACGCCGGGCACGTCGAAGGCGATGATTTCCAGGTCAGGGTCGAGCGCCTGAACGAACGGCATGACCAGCTCCAGGTTGGCGCCGATGCCGTTGAATATCAGCAGCGGAACCACCTTGCCATTGCCGGGGCGGACAGCGGTACGAATGCTCTGTCCGTCCAGTTCGATGGTGCGAAATACAAAGGGTAACGACATACGCAGAGGCCCTATCAATTAAAACGCTGGATCAGGTCGTCCCGCTCCCTACCAGATTTACCTGGACCATACCTGGTCCCGCCGAACCGGCCTCAGTGGCCGATCCGGCGAGCGGCACCTCCAGGTGCTGCGGCCAATGCAGCGCGATTAGCGCTCGTGAACATAGGTGCCCGGCGCCGGCTCTGCGGCAGGGTGACGCTTGTTGCCCAGGCTGGTCGGCGCCTTCTTGGTTTCGCCCGAGCGCTCGGCCAGCCACTTCTGCCAGTGCAGCCACCAGGAGTCGGCGTGCTTGGTCGCGGTGTGCTGCCAGGCGCGCGGATCCAGCGGCATCTCGGTGTTGGTCATGAAGCGCGCCTTGGGGTTGCCCGGCGGGTTGAGAATGCTCTGGATGTGGCCGCTGTTGGACAGCACGAACTCGCACTTGCCGCCGAACAGGTGGGTCGACTTGTAGCAGGCATCCCAGGGGGTGATGTGGTCGGTGGTGCCGGCGACACAGTAGAGGTCACAGGTCACCTGCTTGAGGTCGATCGGCGTGCCGCAGACCTCCAGTGCCCCGGCGCGGGTCAGCGGATTGGTCTTGAACATCTCGATGAACTCGCCATGCAGGGCGGCCGGCAGGCGGGTGGTGTCGTTGTTCCAGTAGAGGATGTCGAACACCGGCGGCTCGTTGCCCAGCAGGTAGTTGTTGACCCAGTAGTTCCAGATCAGGTCGTTCGGACGCATCCAGGCGAAGACCTTGGCCATGTCGCTGCCTTCCAGCACACCGGCCTGGTAGGAGCGGCGCTTGGCGGCCTCGAGGGTCTTCTCGTCGGCAAAGAGCGCCACCTGGGTATCCAGTTGGGCGTCGAGCACGCTGACCAGCAG
The DNA here is from genome assembly GCA_041595475.1 of Pseudomonas sp. Classification (GTDB taxonomy): domain Bacteria; phylum Pseudomonadota; class Gammaproteobacteria; order Pseudomonadales; family Pseudomonadaceae; genus Aquipseudomonas. Next base: position 1,824 of record JBFHKK010000394.1, read on the forward strand.
GGTCAGGGCGTGCACCTTGGGGTCGCCGAGGGCGGCATAGTGGCCGAGCAGGGAGGCGGTGGTCATGCCGCCGGAGCAGGCGCCGAGCATGTTGATGTCGCTGCTGCCGGTGATGTTGCACACCACCTCGATGGCTTCCTTGAGCGCTTCGATGTAGCTCGACAGGCCCCACTCGCGGTGGGTCTTGGTCGGGTTGCGCCAGCTCACCACGAAGGTCTGCACGCCATTGCGCAGGAGGAAGCGCGCCATGCTCTTTTCCGGCGCCAGGTCGAACACATAGAACTTGTTGATCTGCGGCGGCACCACCAGCAGCGGGCGCTTGTGCACCTGCTCGGTGGTCGGGCGGTACTGGATCAGCTCCAGCACGTCGTTGCGGAAGACCACCGAGCCTTCGGTGTTGGCGAGGTTCTTGCCGACCTCGAAGGCCTTCATGTTGACCTGGCTGGGCATGCCGCCGTTGTTGACGATGTCCTTGGCCAGGTGGGAGAGGCCGTCGAGCAGGCTCTTGCCGCCGGTTTCGAAGAAGCGCTTGACCGCCGCCGGGTTGGCCATGCTGTTGGTCGGCGCCAGGGCTTCGGTCAGCAGGTTGATGACGAAGTGACTGCGGCCGGCATCCTGCTCCGAGAGGTTGCTTTCCTCGACCCAGTCATGCAGCTCCTTGCGCCAGGCCAGGTAGGTCTGCAGATAGCGGCGATACAGCGGGTTCTGGCTCCAGGCCGGATCGCTGAAGCGGCGGTCGCCGTCCTCGGGCATCAGCTCCGACTGGCCGAGCAGCTCGCGCAAGAGATGGCGGTCGAGAGTGAGTGCCTGCGCCTTGCGCTCGGCGAGCGGCGAGTCTTGATCGTAGAGATACTGCGCGACGTAGGCAAACACCAACGAGCGCGCGAACGGTGAGGCAGACGCGGTCTCGACATCGTCGACCTGGATCGTGCGCGACCGGACGCCGCGCAGCACCTCGGCCAGCGCCGGCAGGTCGAAAACATCGCGAAGGCAGTCGCGGTACGTCTCGAGCATGATCGGGAAGTCGGCGAACTTCTGCACCGAGGCGAGAAGATGCTTGGCGCGCAACCGCTGCTGCCAGAGTGGTGTTCGCTTCCCCGGGCGGTTGCGGGGCAGAAGCAATGCGCGCGCCGCGTTCTCACGAAAGTGACTCGCGAACAGTGCCGAGCGGCC
>JBFHKK010000395.1:0-2993 GCA_041595475.1 Pseudomonas sp.
CCAGCAGTCGGACATCGAAGCCCGCGTGGCGCAGATCCTCAAGCAGGTCGAAGACACCAGCTCCGACTATGACAAGGAGAAGCTGCAAGAGCGTCTGGCCAAGCTGGCCGGCGGTGTTGCCGTGATCAAGGTCGGCGCCGGTACCGAAGTCGAGATGAAGGAGAAGAAGGCCCGCGTCGAAGACGCCCTGCACGCTACCCGTGCCGCGGTGGAAGAAGGCGTGGTACCTGGCGGCGGCGTGGCCCTGGTGCGCGCATTGCAGGCCATCAGCGAGCTGAAAGGCGAGAACGACGACCAGAACGTCGGCATCGCACTGCTGCGCCGCGCCGTCGAAGCGCCGCTGCGCCAGATCGTCGCCAACGCCGGTGACGAGCCGAGCGTGGTGGTCGACAAGGTCAAGCAGGGCGAAGGCAACTACGGCTACAACGCCGCCACCGGTGTCTACGGCGACATGATCGAGATGGGTATCCTCGATCCGGCCAAGGTCACCCGTTCGGCCCTGCAGGCCGCCGCCTCCATCGGCAGCCTGATGATCACCACCGAGGCCATGGTCGCCGAGATCCAGGAAGACAAGCCGGCCCCGGCGATGCCGGACATGGGCGGCATGGGCGGCATGGGCGGCATGATGTAAGCCACCCGCCAGCCTCGGCTGTAAGGAAAAACCCCGCGCTGGTCGCGGGGTTTTTCTTTTTCTGCCGGGCCAAGGCGGCGACCGGGTCACAAAGCCGGTACAGCGATTGCTTTATCTTCAAGGCGCCACCGGTCTGGTGCGCGTCGTCGGCCCCGGGGCTTCCCCCCCAAAAATCGGCCGCATCGGCTCTATTTCACTGGGATGTGCGCGGGGCTGGGGGCTTTCCCAGTCCCGGGTGGCGTCTGCACGCGAGTCCGGGCGTCGTGTTGATGGCTGCAGGCGGCAACTTATTGCCACAAGTTGACTCTCATGGGTGCGCGGCAGCGACCCATTTTCGGGCAGCACCCGGCAGGCTCCGGTGTGTGCCTGGGCAGGTCGCCTACCGCCGGTCGCATCGGCTCGCGGGTGCTGGCCGGGTCAACTAGGGTGACAAGTAGCGTTTGGCAGCGCTATCAAGAGGTTACGGCGATGAAGTTAGAATTTGCTCGAGGTCTTTTCCTGGTCGCTTCGCTCGGCGTCGCGTCCCTGGCGGCGGCGGCCTGGCAGGAGCCGGGGCCCGAGGTGATCAAGGCCGAGAAGCCGGTCTGCTGCTCGGCCCCGACCAAGGCCCAGCCGCTCGAGGCGCTGAGCCCCAATGAGGACCTGCTGCTATTGCTGTTCGGTCTCTACCAGGGCATGGGCGGCGAACGCTGAGCAGCCGCTGCGCCGCTACCCTCGAGCGTCCCGCCTGCTGGCGAGGCGCTCATGCGCAGGGCCTCAGGCGGCCGGCGCAGGGTCGGGCTTGGCCAGCAGGCTGTAGATGCAGGGCAGCACGAACAGGGTGAAGAGGGTGCCGACGGTCATGCCGGTGGCGATCACCAGGCCGATGTCGAAGCGGCTGACCGCGCCTGCTCCGCTGGCGAGGATCAAGGGCAGCATGGCGAAGACCATGGAGGCGGTGGTCATCAGCACCGGACGCAGGCGGATGGCCGCAGCCTGCTCGACCGCCTCGCGGCGACTCAGGCCCTGGTCGCGGCGCAGCTGGTTGGCGAACTCGACGATCAGGATGCCGTGCTTGCTGATCAGTCCGATCAGGGTCACCAGGCCGACCTGGGTGTAGATGTTGAGGCTGGAGATGCCGAGGAAGATCGGCACCAGCGCGCCGCAGATCGACAACGGCACCGTCACCAGAATTACCAGCGGGTCGCGGAAGCTCTCGAACTGCGCCGCCAGCACCAAAAAGATGATCGCCAGGGCCAGGGCGAAGGTCAGGTAGAGGGCACTGCCTTCCTGCACGTACTGACGCGACACGCCGGCGTAGTCGAAGGCATAGCCGCGTGGCGCCTCGGTCTCGGCGATCTGGCGCATGCTCGCGACTGCCTCGCCCATGCTGACCTTGGGCACGCCCTGGATGATCGCCGAATTGAGCTGCTGGAACTGGTTGAGCTGGGTCGGCCGGGCCCGTTCGCTGAGGCTGACCAGGGTCGACAGGGGCAGCATCTGCCCGCTCTGGCTCTTGACGTAATAGCTGGATAGCCAGCCCGGGTTGTCGCGGTAGGCGCGCTCGACCTGGGCGATCACCTTGTAGCTGCGGCCATCGAGGGTGAAGCGGTTGATCTCGCTCTCGCCCAGCAGTATGCCCAGGGTCTGGCCCAGGTCGCGCATGGACACGTCCATCTGCGCGGCCTTCTCGCGGTCGATTTCGATCACCAACTCGGGCTTGTCGAAGGCCAGGTCGATCTTCAGGAAGGCGAACTTGCCGGTGGCCAGGGCCTGTTCCTTGATCCGTTGGCTGACCTGCAGCAGCGACTGGTAGTCGTTCGGCGTATTGATCACGAACTGGAATGGCAGGCCCTGGGGCGTGCCGGGCAGCGACGGGCGGTTGAAGCCGAACACCTCCACCCCGGGAATCTGCGCCAGGCGTGCCTGCACCTCGGGGAGAATCTCCATCTGGGTGCGCTCGCGCTCGTCCCAGGGCTTGAGCAGGAAGCCGCCGATGCCCGACTGCACGCCATTGAAGCCGTTGATCTGGAAGGAGCGGTAGTACTCCGGGAAGCTGCGGAAAATCTCGACGAACTGCTCGGTATAGGCGTTCAGGTAGTCCAGGTTGGCGGTCTGCGGGGCGTTGCTGAACAGGAAGATGATGCCCTGGTCTTCGTCGGGGGCCAGTTCGCTCTCGCTGAACATCAGCAGCGGCGGGATCAGGAGCAGCACGATCAGGGCGAACACCAGCACCACCGGGCGGGTTTCCAGGGTGCCGTGCAGGGTGCGCTGATAGCGCTGCTTGAGGCGCTCGAACAAGAGGTCCAGGCGGTGCGCCAGGCCCGTGGGATTCGCCTCGTGGCGCAGCAGTTTGGCGCACATCATCGGCGACAGGGTCAGG
>JBFHKK010000396.1:0-2988 GCA_041595475.1 Pseudomonas sp.
ATCATGTCGAGCTACGTGTTCAATCTGAAGCCGGGTGACAAGGTCACCGTGATGGGGCCGTTCGGTGAGTTCTTTGCCAAGAAGACCGACGCCGAAATGGTGTTCATCGGCGGTGGTGCCGGCATGGCACCGATGCGTTCGCACATCTTCGACCAGCTCAAGCGCCTGAAATCCAAGCGCAAGATCAGCTTCTGGTACGGCGCGCGCTCCATGCGCGAGGCCTTCTATGTCGAGGAGTACGATCAGCTGCAGGCCGAAAACCCGAACTTCCAGTGGCATCTGGCCTTGTCCGATCCGCTGCCGGAAGACAACTGGAGCGGGCTCAAGGGCTTCATCCACAACGTGCTCTACGAGAACTACCTGAAGGACCACCCGGCACCGGAAGACTGCGAGTTCTACATGTGCGGCCCGCCCATGATGAACGCCGCGGTGATCAAGATGCTGATCGACCTGGGTGTGGAGCAGGAGAACATTCTGCTCGACGACTTCGGCGGCTAAACATGGCTCAAACGCTGCTGCGGCCTCTTGTCGCGCTCGCCCTGGCGGCCGCGCTTGGGGGCTGCGGGTTGTCCGAGCGGGTCGAGGAGTTTGGCGGCCCGACCATGGGCAGCAATTATTCGGTCAAGTACGTGCGCGGCGAAGCGGCGCCCGCGGTCGAAGCGCTCAAGGCCGAGGTCGAGGCGATCCTCGCCGAGGTCGATGAGCAGGCCTCGACCTACCGTGACGATTCGCTGATTTCCCGCTTCAATCAGGCCCCGGCCGGCACCTGCATGGCGCTGCCGGCGGCCATGCTCGAGCTGGTGCGCAGCGGCCAGGCCTTGGCCGAGCAAAGTGGCGGGGCCTTCGACCTGACCCTCGAGCCCCTGCTCGATCTCTGGGGCTTCGGCCCCCAGGCCCGTGTTGAGCGGGTGCCGAGCGAGGCGCAGCTGCAGCAGGCCCGCGCGCGCACCGGCCACCAGCATCTGCGCATCGAAGCGGATCGCCTGTGCAAGGACATCGACCTGCAGCTGGATCTCAACAGCATCGCCGCCGGCCATACGGTCGAGCGCATCGCCGCGCGCCTGGGCGAACTGGGCGTGACCAGCTACCTGATCGACGTCACCGGGGAACTCAAGGCGCTTGGCCGCAAGCCCGATGGCCAGCCCTGGCGGGTGGCCATAGAGGCGCCGCGGGATGACCAGCGGGTGGCCCAGCGGATTCTCCAGCTGGATGGTTATGGCCTCTCGACCTCCGGCGACTACCGCAACTACTTCGAGGAAAACGGCCGGCGCTATTCCCATACCCTGGATCCGCAGACCGGCGCGCCCATCAGCCACAAGCTGGCGGCGGTGACCGTGGCCGATCCATCGACCTTACGCGCCGATGGCTTGTCTACCTTATTGATGGTGCTGGGGCCTGAGCGGGGCTGGGCCTTTGCCGAGCAGGCCGGCATCGCGGCATTTTTCGTCACCCGCGAGGGCGAAGGTTTCGCCACGCGGACGAGCGCGGCCTTCGACCGAGTGTTCGCCGCAGGAGAAGGGCAATGATCTGGTTAATCGTATTTTTCACCATGCTGCTGGTCGTCTCGCTGATGGCCGTGGGCGTGCTCATGGGCCGCAAGCCGATCGCCGGTTCCTGCGGCGGCATCGCCAATCTGGGCATCGAGAAGGAATGTTCGATCTGCGGTGGCAGTCGGGAGAAATGCGAGGAGATCAACCGCGACCAGACCCAGGCCGCCAGCGACCTGGCGGTGGACGCGACCAAGCGCTGAGCGCGCGGCCACCCAGCAACAGCAAGATATATTGCCGGCGCCGCCTGTGCCGGTTTAGCCGAGGCTGCGTGCCAAGCATCCCGGTTCGATTTCCCAAGGAGTGAAGATGGCGGTCTACAACTACGACGTGGTGGTGCTGGGCTCGGGTCCTGCGGGCGAGGGTGCGGCCATGAACGCGGCCAAGGCCGGGCGCAAGGTGGCGGTGGTCGACAGCCGGCGCGAGGTCGGCGGCAACTGCACCCACCTGGGCACCATCCCGTCCAAGGCGCTGCGCCATTCGGTGCGCCAGATCATGCAGTTCAACACCCACCCGATCTTTCGCCAGATCGGCGAGCCACGCTGGTTTTCCTTCCCCGATGTGCTCAAGAGCGCCGAGCGGGTGATCAGCAAGCAGGTCGCCTCGCGCACCGGGTTCTACGCGCGCAACCGCGTCGACCTGTTCAATGGCACCGGCAGCTTCGCCGACGAACACACCATCGAGGTGGTCTGTCCCAACGGCGTGGTGGAGAAGCTGGTGGCCAAGCAGGTGGTGATCGCCACCGGCTCGCGCCCCTATCGGCCGGCGGACGTCGACTTCAATCATCCGCGGGTCTATGACAGCGACACCATCCTGACCATCAACCATACCCCGCGGCGGCTGATCATCTATGGCGCCGGGGTGATCGGCTGCGAGTACGCCTCGATCTTCAGCGGCCTGGGGGTGTTGGTCGATCTGATCGACAACCGCGAGCAACTGCTGAGCTTCCTCGACGTGGAAATCTCCGATGCGCTCAGTTATCACCTGCGCAACAACAATGTGCTGATTCGCCACAAAGAGGAGTACGAGCGCATCGAGGGGGTGGACAACGGCGTCATCCTGCACCTCAAGTCGGGCAAGAAGATCAAGGCCGATGCCTTGCTCTGGTGCAATGGCCGCACCGGCAACACCGACAAGCTGGGGCTGGAGAACATCGGCATCCCGGTCAACAGCCGTGGCCAGGTGGAGGTGGACGAGAACTACCGCACCGAGCTGTCGAACATCTATGCCGCCGGTGATGTCATCGGCTGGCCAAGCCTGGGATAGACCGTGACGCCGTTCAGCGGAGCGCGGGTGTCGCCGCGCGCGTCGACCCAGGCCAGGGCGATCACGAGGCTGGCTCCCAAGACGACCATCGCCGCCGAGGCGATGCTCCGGCGGTCGGTGGCCGCAGCCGCGGCGCTCGACCGCGCCGCGGCCTCGGTCCGCGCGAGCGCGTGGC
>JBFHKK010000397.1:0-2983 GCA_041595475.1 Pseudomonas sp.
AGGACGAGAAGACCGCCCGGCGCCACGCCTTCTCCGACAGCGGCCTGGCCGAGCTGGCCGAGCTGCATGGCCAGCTGATGGCCAATCTGCGCCTGGGTCTCAACGTCTTCCTCTCCGGCGATGCCGCCAGTGCCCGTCAGCTGTTGCACGAGAAGCGCCGCTTTCGCGCCCGCGAGCGGCGCCTGGCCCATGCCCATGTCGCGCGCCTGCATCGTCAGGTGGTGCAGAGCATCGAGACCAGTGCCCTGCACCTGGAGCTGATCAGCGACATGAAGCGCCTCAACTCGCTGTTCTGCAGCAGCGCCTATGTGGTGCTGGAGGCCGGCGAAACCGGCGCACTGAAGGCGGAGGTCGGCGCCGACGACTGAGCCGCCGAGCCCCTCGGACGGACGGCGTAACCTGCGCCTGGCCCGGGCATCCAAGGCAGAAGCGGCTAGGGTATAGGAAGCATTCTGATCGAGCGGCTATGCCCGGGAGGTGTCTATGGCGGACGAGCGGGCCTTGGTGCGTGCCATGCAGCGCGGCGAGCCGGCGGCCTTCGAGTCCGCCATCCGCGCCCATCACCGCTTCCTGATCGCCATGGCCACGCCATTGACCGGCGCCGAGCTGGCCAAGGACGTGGCCCAGGAAACCTGGATCAAGGCCTTCGCCGCCATCGGGCGTTTCGAGGGGCGGGCCAAGCTGCGCACCTGGCTGACCCGCATCGCCCTCAACGAGGCCCAGGCACTGCTGCGCAAATACAAGCGCGAACGGCCGCTGGCCGGCTGGAGTGGCGATCCGGGTTCGCCGGTGGCGGCGCGCTTCAACAGCGAAGGCGCCTGGAGCAGCCCGCCCAGCCAGTGGCATCACGACTCGCCGGAGGCCCTGCTGACCGAGGCCGAGCTCGAGCGCTGCATCGATAAACACCTGCACCAGCTGCCGGGCGACCAGCAGTCGGTGCTGCTGATGCGGGAGCTGGGCGGCCTGCCCTTCGACGAGATCGCCCAGGCCCTGAGCCTGAGCGAGGGCAATGTGCGGGTCCTGCTGCATCGGGGTCGCCAGCGCATCTACGCCATGCTCGAACACTTCGAGGAGGAGGGAACATGCTGAGCTGCCGAGAGATGTCCGAACTCGGCTCGGAGATCATCGATCGCCGGCTGAGCTGGCGCACCCGGCTGTCGGTGCTGCTGCACACGCGCAAGTGCCTCTACTGCGGGCGCTATCTGCGCCAGCTGAAGCTGACGACGGAAGCCCTGCAGCGGCTGCCGCTGGACGGCGAGCCGGTGGACACGGCCGCCATCCTCGCGCTCGCCCAGCAACGCGGCGCAGTGCCGCGGCGCTAGTCGCTTGCGGGGCGGCGCCGGCGCTGCAGCCAGATCACCAGGGCGAAGACCGCCAGGCCCGGCAGCCACATCAGCTCCTTGGGCCAGCGCGCACTGGGCGCACGCACCAGCAGGATCTCCTGATCGAAGGACAGGCCCGCCGCGGCGGCCGGGCTGGCGAAGGTCACGCTGTCGATCAGCACCTTGCCGCCGTCCTCGTAGGTCTCCAGGCCCAGTGCCGCCAGCCGCGCTTCGCCGGTCTCGCCCTCCGGCACCGCCAGCAGCAGGGCGAACTCGCGCGGATCGCCCAGGGCATCCTCGCCGCGCACCCGCAGGCGCAGCTCGCTGCCGGGCTCGAGCTCGCCCAGGGCCTGGGCCAGCTGCGCCGGCGGAACGTCGCGGTAGGGGTTCTGTACCAGGTCCATCCAGAAACCCGGGCGGAACAGGGTGAAGGCCACCAGCAACAGCAGCGCGCCCTCGTACCAGCGGCTGCGCACCAGGAAGTAACCCTGGGTGCCGGCGGCGAAGATCAGCATGGCCAGGGTCGCCACGGCGAAGATCAGCAGGCCGTGCCAGAAATCCACGTCGATCAGCAGCAGATCGGTGTTGAAGATGAACAGGAAGGGCAGCGCCGCGGTGCGCAGGCTGTAGTAGAAGGCGGTCAGGCCGGTCTTGATCGGATCGCCCTTGGACACCGCGGCGGCGGCGAAGGAGGCCAGGCCCACCGGCGGGGTGACGTCGGCCATGATGCCGAAGTAGAAGACGAACAGATGCACCGCGATCAGCGGCACGATCAGGCCGTTCTGCTCGCCCAGGGTGACCACCACCGGCGCCAGCAGGCTGGACACCACTATGTAGTTGGCGGTGGTCGGCAGGCCCATGCCGAGGATCAGGCTGAACAGCGCGGTGAGCAGCAGCATCAGCAGCAGGTTGCCCAGCGACAGCAGTTCCACCAGATCGGCCAGCACCAGGCCGACCCCGGTCTGCGAGACGGCGCCGACGATGATCCCGGCCGCCGCGGTGGCGATGCCGATGCCGATCATGTTGCGCGCCCCGGCCAGCAGGCCCTCGCGCAGGTCGACCAGGCCATCGACGAAGTCGCCGTGCTCGTGCAGGCCATCGCTGCGCATCCAGCTCAGCAGCGGGCGCTGGGTCAGCAGGATGATCACCAGCATGACGCTGCCCCAGAAGGCCGAGAGCCCGGGCGACAGGCGCTCGATCATCAGGCACCAGACCAGCACCACCACCGGCAGCACGAAATGCAGGCCGGAAAGCAGCACCGCGCGGGTCTGCGGCAGGGCGTCCAGCGGCGCGTCCGGGTCCTCAGGCTCCAGCGGAGCGACGCTGGCGGCGACCTTGAGCAGGCCCAGGTAGACCAGCGCCAGGAGCGCGCCTATGCCCTCCAGGGCGTAGTCGCCGAGGGCCGGCTTGAGCCAGCCGAGGCCGTAATACACCGCCAGGGACAGGCCGCTGATCAGCGCCGCGCCGAAGGCGAAGCCGGTCAGGCGGCGCAGCCAGGGCTTGGGCTGGTGGCCGCCGATGGGCTGCAGGCCGAGCTTGAGCGACTCCAGATGGACGATATAGAGCAGGGCGATATAGGAGATGGCCGCCGGCAGAAAGGCGTGCTTGATGATCTCCACATAGGGCATGCCGATGTACTCGACCATCAGAAAGGCCGCAGC
>JBFHKK010000398.1:0-2981 GCA_041595475.1 Pseudomonas sp.
CGCGCCGAATTCGGCCCGGGTCAATCGCTGCTGGCAGAACGTGCGCCAGCGCTGCTGTTCGCCGCTACTTAAAGTCGCGTAATAGTTGCGGGCGCGATAGCGAAACAGCAATTCCGGCAGGCGCCCATCGTCGAATGGCCAATTGTCGCGCGCCAAGTGTTCGGGCTCGGCCTGGCGCACCTGGGCGCACAGTTGTCGATCACGATCACCGATAAAGCCATCGTACAATTGCTGCTCTGGGTCTTGGCCTGGCGCAAAATCCTCATTCGCATACAACTGGGCGAGACTGCTTCGCCACTTTTCCTGCGCGCCCACCAGTTGCCCGGCTCTGGCGCGACAGGCCGCCATATCCAACTGCAAACGCTGGATATCCTCTGGGCGCAAGACACTCAAAGGCGCCACCACCGGACAGCGGTTGACATGCAACAACTTCAGCGGCACCGGCAGCTCGCCTGCGGCCAGGTCTTCGCGGCGGGTATACAGCCGCCGACGCAAGGTCTCGGCGTCCTCCTCAAACAGCGGCGTCGGGTCGGCCTGCAGGTCGCAGACGATCAAGGCATTGCGATTGCGCGGATGCCAGGCCAGCGGCAGCACCACGGCCAGATAATGGCGGGCCCCGGCGAAGCGGCCGGAGACGTGGACCAGCGGCTGCAGCAGGCGAATCTGCTCGAGCACCCGCTGTTTGCTGCGCAGTTGATAGAGGTAGTCATATAACCTGGGTTGCCGCTGTCGCAACAGACGCGCCAGGGCGATGGTCGCGCGCACATCGGCCAGGGCATCGTGGGCCTGACCGTGCTCGATACCGTTGGCCGCAGTCAGTCGCTCCAGCCTGAGGCTGACCCGGCCCTCGTCCTCGGGCCAGACGATGCCATCCGGACGCAGTGCGTAGGCGCTGCGAACCAGGTCGATCAGGTCCCAGCGGCTGTTGCCGCCCTGCCACTCGCGGGCATAGGGATCGAAAAAATTGCGATAGAGGCTGTAGCGGGTGACTTCATCATCGAAGCGCAGACTGTTGTAGCCGGCGCCACAGGTGCCCGGCAGGGCCAGCTGGGCGTGCACGCGACTGATGAACTCCGCCTCGTCCAGGCCTTTTTCGGCCAGTTGTCGCGGGGTGATGCCGGTCACCAGACAGGCGGCCGGGTGCGGCAGTATGTCGTCACTGGGCCGACAGTAGATGTTCAGCGGCTCACCGATCTCGTTGAGCGCCTCGTCGGTGCGAATGCCGGCCACCTGCAGCGGGCGGTCGGCACGCGGATTGATGCCGGTGGTTTCGTAGTCGTACCAGAAGATGCTGGAAGTCACTGAGCTGTCCTTGTGTAGAGGCCGCGCCAGTCTAGCACCGGCGCCAGCGGTGCTCGGCCGCACATCAACAGCACGGGATCCTGACCGCAATGCCGGCCAGCCTTGTCGCCTGGCGCTCGGAGCGTTAGGGTATGGATCAGCAAGCCCACTAACGAAAAGGACGCCGTTATGACTGACGCCACCACCCCCAATCCCTATGCCGCGCCGGCCAGCGTATTGCAGGAGCGCGCCCAGGACGCCAGCGTGCCGGACATCGAGCAGGCCCTGAGCCGCGGCTATGACTTTCAGATCGGCGAGCTGATCGGTGAAGCCTGGCAGCGTACCAAAGGCACCAAGGGCATCATCATCGGCGGGTTCCTGGTTTTCTATGCCGTGATGATGGTCGCTTCGTTCGTCCTTGGCGGCGCGCTCGGTGTCTTCGGCATTGGCGGCGAGGGTTCGCTGACGGCGGTGGTCGGCGAGTTGCTGGTGGGCGTGCTGGCGTCGGCTCTGGCCTATCCCTTCATGGCCGGCATCAACATGGTCGGCATCCGCCGCGCAGCCGACCAGCCGGTCAGCTTCAACGAGATCTTCGGTCATTTCGACCGCACCTTGCCACTGGTCATCACCGCCATCCTGATGACCTTGCTGATCTACCTCGGCATGCTGCTGCTGATCATTCCCGGTCTCTATCTGGCCGTTGCCTACATGCTCGCGGTGCCGCTGGTGGTCGAACGCGGCCTGTCGCCCTGGCAGGCCATGGAGGTCTCGCGCAAGGCCATCAGCCAGCACTGGTTCAAGGTCTTCGGCCTGTTCCTGCTGCTCGGCCTGATCACCCTCGTCAGCATCATCCCCCTGGGCATCGGCCTGGTCTGGAGCATTCCGCTGTTCGTCATCGCCATGGGCGTGCTCTATCGCACCATCTTCGGCGTGCTTCCGCCGGCGCAGTGAGCCTGTACCCGGGCCGCGCCGCGGCCCGGTTGCTTCCCTGCCCGCGGCTGGCTAGCATCGGGCTTTCCTTCGCGCAGTCCGCCGATGCCCCTCCGTTCAGCAGCCCATCTCCCGCCCACGCCCGATACGCCCCTGGATACCGGTCTGCGGGTGGAAACCCCCGAGGGCATCGACTTGGTGCTGCGCCCCGCCGGCGTGGTGCCACGGGCCCTGGCCTTCGCCATCGACCTGGCGATTCGCGGCGTCGCCCTGGTGCTGCTGTTTATAGTGTTGGGCCTGCTCGGGCAGCTGGGCATGGGCCTGGCCAGCCTGCTGTTCTTCCTCCTGACCTGGTGGTACATGGTGCTGTTCGAGGTGTTCAACCAGGGCCGCTCGCCCGGCAAGCAACTGCTCGGCCTGCGCGTGGTGCACGATGACGGCACCCCGGTCGGCTGGGCCGCCTCGCTGACCCGCAACCTGCTGCGCTTCGTCGACCTGCTGCCGTTCGCCTATGCCCTGGGCATCCTCAGTTGCCTGAGTCACCCGGCCTTCAAGCGCCTCGGTGATATCGCCGCCGGCACCCTGGTGGTCTATCGCGACACCCCGCCCGAGCGCGGCCCCCTGCCCGAGGTGGCGGCCGAAGCGCCCCCCTTCGCCCTGAGCCTGGCCGAACAACGCGCGCTGCTGGGTTTTGCCGAGCGCGCCCAGGGCCTTTCCGGCGCCCGCCGCATGGAGCTCGCCGGCCTGCTCGCCGAACCGCTGCAGGTGCC
>JBFHKK010000399.1:0-2975 GCA_041595475.1 Pseudomonas sp.
GGGTTGGCGTGGCGCACCGAGTTCCAGAAGGCTTCGGTGGTCTGCCCGGATAGGGTGCGGCCGGAGGCGTCGGTGATGGTGCCGGAGATCATAATGGGCAGCTCGAAGCCCTGCTGCTCAAAGACTTCCTGCACGGCAAAGATAGCCGCCTTGGCATTCAGGGTGTCGAAGATGGTTTCGATCAGGATCATGTCCGCGCCGCCCTCGATCAGGCCGCGGGTGGCTTCCACGTAGTTTTCCACCAGCTCGTCGAAGGTGACGTTGCGGTAGCCGGGGTCATTGACGTCCGGGGAGATCGAGCAGGTACGACTGGTCGGGCCGAGCACGCCGGCGACGAAGCGCGGGCGGTGCGGGGTCTCGGCGGTCTTGGCGTCGGCCACCGCTCTGGCCAGGCGTGCGCCTTGTACGTTCAGCTCGTAGACCAGCGCCTCCATGCCGTAATCGGCCTGGGAGATCTGGGTGGCGTTGAAGGTGTTGGTCTCGAGGATGTCGGCGCCGGCGTCCAGGTAGGCCTTCTCGATGGCACTGATGACGTCCGGACGGCTGAGGATCAGCAGGTCGTTGTTGCCCTTGACGTCCTGGGGCCAGTCGGCGAAACGCTCGCCGCGGTAGTCTTCTTCTTCCAGCTTGTAGCTCTGGATCATGGTGCCCATGCCGCCATCGAGGATCAGGATGCGCTCCTTCAGGGCGTGCTGGAGGGCTTGGAGGCGGGCGCTGCGATCGGACGAGGACATGGACGGTACTACCTGAGCAAAGCGGAAACAGTGGGCGGCGATCATAGCAAAGCTGTGCGCCCTTGCAGCAGCTCCAGGATTTGCATGAATGATGCTCATGTTGACCTGACCCCTGGGTGCAGTCGCGACGCCTAGAATCCGGGGATGGCCATAGAAGGAGCAGGGATATGCCGCATCGCGCACTGCTGAGCGTCTGCCTGCTGTTTATCTGCCCGGTCTGGGCGGCAGAATCGGTGTCCTATAGCCGCGATGTGCAGCCGATCTTCAACCGCTACTGCGTGGCCTGCCATGCCTGCTACGACGCGCCCTGTCAGCTCGATCTGGGCAGCGGCGAAGGCACCGCCCGCGGCGCCCACAAGCAGCCGGTGTACGACGGCGTGCGTACCGAGGCGCAGGCCACCACCCGGCTGTTTCTCGACGCCCAGGGAGCAGAGGCCTGGAGGCGCAGGGGCTTCTTCTCGGTGCTGGAGGGTCAGGACGGCCAGGCCGCATTGATGGCGCGCCTGCTCGAGTTGGGGCACAAGACGCCACTGCCGGCCAATGCCAGGCTGCCGGAGAGCCTGCAGATCGGCATCAAGCGCAGCAACCGCTGTCCGCTGCCGGATGAGTTTTCGGCCTACGCCCGGGAGAACCCGCAAGCCGGCATGCCCTTTGCCGTGACCGGCCTGGCCTCGGACGACTACCAGACCCTGCAACGCTGGCTGGCCGAAGGCGCGGCGATCGACCAGCAGCAGTTGCAGCCGAGCGCCGCCGAAGCCCGGCAGATAGCCGCCTGGGAAGGCCTGCTCAATGCCGATGGTGCCCGCGAGGCGCTGGTCGCGCGCTGGCTGTACGAGCATCTGTTCCTCGCCCACCTGCATTTTGCCGGCGGCGAGCCGGGGCACTTCTTTCAGCTGCTGCGCTCACGGACACCGAGCGGCCAGCCGGTCGATCCGATCGCCACGCGCCGCCCCAACGAGGACCCGGGCACCGCCTTCTACTACCGCCTGGCGCCGGTGCCGGGCGTGATCGTGCACAAGACCCACATCACCTATGGCCTGAGCGACGCCAAGCTGGCCCGGGTCAAGGCGCTGTTCTTCGCCGATGACTGGCAGGTGGACAGTCTGCCGGGCTATGGCGCCGAGCGCCGCGCCAACCCCTTCGCGACCTTCGCGGCGATTCCGCCGCAGGCGCGTTACCAGTTCATGCTCGATGACGCCGAGTACTTCGTGCGCACCTTTATCCGCGGCCCGGTCTGTCGCGGGCAGATCGCCACCGACGTGATCCGCGACAACTTCTGGACCCTGTTCCAGGACCCGCGCCACGACCTCTATCTGACCGATGCCGCCTACCGGGCCAGGGCCACGCCGCTGCTGGCCATGCCCGGCCAGTTCGACGCCATCGGCGACCTGCTGGGGCTCTGGCTCGATTACCGCGACAAACGCAATGAATATGAAAGACTGCGCATGGATGCCTATGCCAGCGCGCCGGCGCCCGACTGGTCGCATATCTGGAGTGGCAACGACAACGCGCTGCTGTCGATCTTCCGTCAGCACGACAGCGCCTCGGTGCGCAAGGGCCTGATCGGCGCGGTTCCGCAGACCCTGTGGTGGATGGACTACCCGTTGTTGGAGCGCACCTACTATCAGCTGGTGGTCAATTTCGACGTCTTTGGCAACGTCTCCCACCAGGCGCAGACCCGCCTGTATTTCGACCTGATCCGCAATGGCGCCGAACAGAACTTCCTTCGCCTGATGCCGCCCGCCGCGCGCCAGGGCTTGCTCGATGACTGGTACCAGCGCAGTGGCAAGCTTAAATTGTGGCTGGATTATCCGGCCATCGATAAAGCCAGTCCCAGCGGTTTGCTGCTGGCCGGGAGCGATCCCAAGCGCTCATTTGCCGAGACCTTGTTGCAGCGCTTCGGTTCTATCAATGCCCGGTCGGATCCTCTCAATCGCTGCACCACGGCCTGTTACCGGCCAGGCGTCGACCTGGAATTGCAGGCGGCGGAAACGGCGTTGAGCCGGCTGGTGAGCAAGCCGGCCGGCCGGCTCAAGGCGATTCAGCGCTTGCCGGAAGCGACCATGCTGCGCATCGAATTGGCCGGTGGTCGGCGCGAGGTCTACAGCCTGCTGCGTAACCGCGCCCACAGCAATGTCGCCTTCATGCTCGGCGAGGCACTGCGCCACCAGCCGCTGCGCGATACGCTGACCCTCTATCCGGGGGTGCTGAGCAGTTATCCCAACTTCATCTTCGCGCTCA
>JBFHKK010000400.1:0-2973 GCA_041595475.1 Pseudomonas sp.
CAGCCGGTCCGCCTCTTCAATGATGACGTTGGTGTAATCCTTGAGGCTTTCTTCGGGCAGCTCCCGGGCCAGCAACTGGGCGGCGCCGCGGATGCCGCCCAGGGGATTCTTGATCTCATGGGCCAGGCCGCGCACCAGCAGCTTGGTGGTCTCCTGCTTGGACAGCTGCGCCTCTTCCTTGGTGATCTTGAGCATCCGGTCGCGCGGGTACACCTCCAGCAGCAGCCGGGTCGAGCCGCGGCCGAGGATGGGGGTGACGGCATAGTCGACGGTCAGGCTCTGGCCGGTCGCCGAGGTGAGCACCGCCTCGCGCTTGTTGAACGGGTGCGCTTCTTCGACCGCCTGGCGCAGCGCGTTCAGGGCCTCGGCCGACTCGGTGAACAGATCGCTGATGAAGTGGCCATGGCTGCGCTGGCCGCTGACGGCCAGGAGCATCTCGGCCGCCGGGTTCATGTACTCGAGGCGCAACTGGGCGTCGAGCAGCAGGGTCGCGGTGGTGAGGTTGTCGAGCAGCACGCGGTGCATGGCGTCGTTGATTTTCATGGGCATGGGTTCGGCGGCGATGATCAGGAAAATGCAAGAAGCAAACCAAAGCCCCGAAAAGAAGCGCCGCAGCCGGTTTGTGGCCCGCGGCGGCCGTGTTTTGGCGCATGGGGGGCGAGGCCGGGCGAACCAAAACGGTGAGTGCGAGGCAGGTTAAAGCTGAAGGCGCCCCATAATGGTGCAATGGGCGCCTGTCTAGAGAAAGGGGATCAGCGGAATGTCTCGCTTTTCCGCGGGCTTGTCCTTCAGTGGGCATTCCGGGCGCACGCCGTAATCGTCCTTCTGGCAGGGGTGCACCATGCGTCTCTGCGCCAGGGAGGTGCGCAGCATGTGGAAGGGCTGGCTGGGGGTGCGTTCCAGGGTGCGGCCCTGGGCGTCGATTATCTCCACGGCCAACTGGTGAGTGCCGCGGTCGATATTTTCCAGGGCAAACACCGGGCTGCGGCCGGGCGCGCCGACGGGCTGGCCATCGAGCAGCAGGCGATAGGCGTGCTCGGCCAGCAAGGGCGGCTCGCTGCTGGCCGTGACGATCAGCGTCCCGGCATTGTCGCGGATGCTGGCGTCGGGCTCGGGCACCAGAATGCGCAGCAGCTCATAGGCCGGCGGCGCGGCTTCCATGGCGGGCGGCGGTGCCGGCAGGGGCGCGGCGCTGGGTTGCTGCATGGCATTGGTGGGGGCCAGTTGGACCTGCTGGGCATTGCTCGAGCGCGGTTGGTCGGTGAAGACCCGGTTGCCCTCGGCGTCGATGTAGGTATAGACCTGGGCCTGCAACGGCAGGCAGAGCAGCAGGCTCAGGCAGAGCAGGGGAATGCGCATGGTCGGGTTCTGTCTCAGGGGGCGCTGCGGGCCGGGCTATTGAGGCTGATGCGCTGGACGGTGAAGCTGACCGGCTGGCTTTGCTGCAGCGACTGTTCGCCACTCAAGACCTCCACGGCCAGGCTGTGCTGGCCGCGATCGACATTGCTCAGTTGCAGCCGTGGTCCGCGCCCAGGCTGACCGTACGGCTGGCCGTCGAGCAGCAGGCGCAGGCGATGGCCGGGCGCGAGGGGCGGCTGAATGTCGACGCCGACGCTGAAGGTGCCGTCGTTCTCGCGCAGCGCCTGCTCGTCGGGCAGGCCGCTCAGCGCCAGGGTCTGATAGGGCGCTGTAGCCTGGGGCTCGGGCGCGCTGGGCGCGGGGATCGGCTTGGGTGGCTCAATGGTGTTGGTCGGCGGCAGGCTGATGTCCCTGGCCTGGCTGCCCATGGGCGGTTGGTCGGTGTACACCTTGTTGCCCTTGGCGTCGGTGTACTCATAGATCTGCGCGCTGGCCGGCAGGACCAGGAGCAGTGGCAGGCAGCTGAGCAGCGCTCGCATGAAGGTCGTCTCCTCGGGGCTATAGGCCTTAGCCTTGCACCGGCCGGCGGCGCTGGCAAGGGCGATGCGCCGGGGCTGTGATTGTCAGCCACAAAAAAAGGCCCCTCAGCCAGGGCTGAGGGGCCTTCGGGGTCACGCCGTCAGGCGCGCTGGCGACTTAGACGCTGTAGTACAGGTCGTATTCCAGCGGGTGCACGAAGGTGCGCACCTTGATCTCTTCTTCGCTCTTCAGTTCGATGTAGGCATCGATGAAGTCGTCGGAGAAGACGCCGCCCTTGGTCAGGAAGGCACGGCCCTTGTCCAGCTCTTCCAGGGCTTCCTTGAGGCTGCCGCACACCTGCGGGATTTCCTTGGCCTCTTCCGGCGGCAGGTCGTACAGGTTCTTGTCGGCGGCATCGCCGGGGTGGATCTTGTTCTGGATGCCGTCGATACCGGCCATCAGCAGCGCGGCGAAGGCCAGGTAGGGGTTGGCCGCCGGATCCGGGAAGCGCGCCTCGATGCGGCGGGCCTTCGGGCTGGAGACGTAGGGGATGCGGATCGAGGCGGAGCGGTTGCGCGCCGAGTAAGCCAGCATCACCGGGGCTTCGAAGCCCGGGACCAGACGCTTGTAGGAGTTGGTCGACGGGTTGGTGAAGCCGTTCAGGGCCTTACCGTGCTTGATGATACCGCCGATGAAGTACAGGGCGGTCTCGGACAGACCGGCATAGCCTTCGCCGGCGAAGGTGTTCTTGCCGTCCTTGGAGATCGACATGTGCACGTGCATGCCCGAACCGTTGTCGCCGTACAGGGGCTTGGGCATGAAGGTGGCGGTCTTGCCGTAGGCGTCGGCCACGTTGTGCACGCAGTACTTCAGGGTCTGGACTTCGTCAGCCTTGGCCACCAGGGTGTTGAACTTGACGCCGATCTCGTTCTGGCCGGCGGTGGCCACTTCGTGGTGGTGCACCTCGACGACCAGGCCCATCTCTTCCATGGCGTTGCACATGGCGGTACGGATTTCGTGGTCGTGGTCGACCGGCGGAACCGGGAAGTAACCGCCCTTGACGGCCGGGCGATGGCCCTTGTTGCCGCCTTCGAC
>JBFHKK010000401.1:0-2930 GCA_041595475.1 Pseudomonas sp.
GGCCAAGGCGCTGATCGGGCCGGAGCGGGTGATCACCGTCTACGTCCAGGCCTCGCCCCAGGTCTGCCGCGAGCGTGACCCCCAGGGCCTGTATGCCGCGGCCGAGGACAACATTCCCGGTGAGTCCTTCCCCTACGACGTGCCCCTGGATGCCGATCTGGTGATCGACACCCAGAGCCTGTCGGTCGAGGAGGGGGTCAAGCAGGTGTTGGCCGTGCTGCGCAGTCGCGGCGCGATCTAAGCCTGCAACCCCAACAAAAAGCCCCTCTATTTAGCGGGGCTTTTGTTTTTCCGGAACCGCTATGAGACGAAGCAGCGGGTTATTTCTTGCTCTTGAGGCCATAGCTGGCATCGAGCATGCCCGGTACATCGGCGCTTTTCGGTGCATAGTCCTTGGGGATTTCGTTGTCTTTCGGCGGCGTCAGCCGCTCGCGCTTCTCGCCGCTCTTGCCCTCGTCCGTCTGCAGGGCGGCGAGTAGGCGCTGGCGGGTCAGTTCATCGAGCGCCAGGCGGCTGGCACCCTCGGACAGATGCTGCTGCACGTCCTGATAACTTTGCGTGAGCTTCTTGACCAGGCTGGCGGTGGTATTGAAATGGGTGACCACCTGATTCTGGTAGCTGTCGAAGCGCGCCTGCATCTCATCGAGCTGACGCTGGGTGCGGCTGGGTGCGGCATGCGGTGCCAGGCGGGCGATCAAAAAACCCAGGCCGATCCCGGCAACCAGTGTGAGGGCCGGTAGCAACCAGGCTGTGAGCGTCTGTTCCACGAGTCCTTCCTCTCTAAACGGCTTTGCTTTACGTTAACGGCTTGAACCTGCCCTGTATAGCGCAAGGCAATGCCGCGGGCGAGCGGAGCAGGCTGTCAGCTAGACGAGTCGACCCCGTGCCGGGTCACGGAGTTCAGTATTGCTCAGCCGCGAATCCCCCGTGATGATCGCTGGCCCCTGTGGTCAGCTGGAAGCCCTGTCGCTGATCCTGCCCGAAGCCCGCGGTCTGGCGCTGATCTGTCACCCCAATCCGGTGCAGGGCGGCAGCATGCTCAACAAGGTGGTGTCCACGGTGCAGCGCGCCGCCCGCGACGCCGGCCTGAGTACCCTGCGCTTCAACTACCGCGGAGTGGGCGCCAGCGCCGGCAGCCACGACATGGACACTGGCGAGGTGGACGACGCCGAGGCTGCGGCGCGTTGGCTCTTGGCCCAGCAGCCGCAGCTGCCGTTGACCCTGGCCGGCTTTTCCTTCGGCGGATTCGTCGCCGCCAGTCTCAGCGCCCGCCTGCATAGCCAGGGCGTGAGTTTGAGCCATCTGTTCATGCTCGCCCCGGCGGTGCAGCGGCTCGATGCCGATCACGGGCCGGCACTGGACTGCCCGCTGACCCTGATTCAGCCCGAGCAGGACGAGGTCATCGACCCGCAGGCGGTTTACGCCTGGTCGCAGGCGCAGCAGCGTCCCCATGAGCTGCTGAAAGTGGCAGAATGCGGACACTTTTTTCACGGCAAGCTGACCGAGCTCAAGGATCTGCTGGCGCCGCGACTCTGATCCACGCGGGCCGCCCGAGGCGCAGCCCTTTGACCAAGCGAACATCATGACCACTCGTATCCTCACCGGCATCACCACCACAGGCACGCCGCACCTGGGCAATTACGCCGGGGCCATCCGCCCGGCGATCCTCGCCAGCCGCGAAGCCGACGTCGATTCCTTCTATTTCCTCGCCGACTATCACGCGCTGATCAAGTGCGACGATCCAGCGCGCATTCAGCGTTCGCGCCTGGAAATCGCCGCCACCTGGCTGGCTTGCGGCCTGGACGTGAGCCGGGCGACCTTCTACCGCCAGTCCGACATTCCCGAAATTCCCGAACTCTGCTGGCTGCTCACCTGCGTCGCCGGCAAGGGCTTGCTCAACCGCGCCCATGCCTACAAGGCCGCAGTGGACAAGAATGTCGAGGCCGGAGAGGACCCGGACGCCGGGGTGACCATGGGGCTGTTCAGTTATCCGGTGCTGATGGCTGCGGACATTTTGATGTTCAATGCGCACAAGGTGCCGGTGGGCCGCGATCAGATCCAGCACGTGGAAATGGCCCGCGATATCGCCCAGCGCTTCAACCACCTGTTCGGCCAGGGCCGCGAGCTCTTCACCCTGCCTGAGGCGGTGATCGAGGAGGAGGTGGCGACCCTGCCGGGGCTGGACGGGCGCAAGATGAGCAAGAGCTACGACAACACCATCCCGCTGTTCGGCAGTGCCAAGCAGCTCAAAGGCGCCATCGCGCGTATCGTCACCGACTCGCGCCTGCCCGGCGAGCCGAAGAATCCGGATGCCTCGCACCTGTTTACCCTCTATCAGGCCTTCGCCACGCCAAGCCAGCAGGCCGAGTTCCGCGCCGAGCTGCAGGCCGGCCTGGCCTGGGGCGAAGCCAAGCAGCGCCTGTACGAACTGCTGGAAGGCGAGCTGGGCGAGGCTCGCGAGCGCTACAACACGCTGATCGCCCGCCCAGCCGATCTCGAGGATATCCTCCTCGCCGGCGCGGCCAAGGCGCGCAGGATCGCCACGCCGTTCCTCAACGAGCTGCGCGAGGCGGTCGGCCTGCGCTCGTTCCGCAACGAGGTGCAGGTGGCCACCGCCGGCAAGAAGAAGGCGAGCAAGGGCGCGCGCTTCGTCAGCTTCCGCGACGAGGACGGCAGCTTCCGCTTCCGCCTGCTGGATGCCGACGGCAGCCAACTGCTGCTGTCGGTGAGCTTCGCCGACGGCAAGAGCGCCGGTGCGGTCAGCAAGCGCCTGCAGGGTGGCGAGCTGGACCTGCGTGCCGAGGGTGACGGCTTCGCCCTGTGGCTGGACGACGCCCCGGTGGCGCACAGCCCGGCGTTCGCCGCTGGCGACGAGCGCGAGGCGGCGATGGCGCGCCTGGCCGAGGCGCTGGCCCCGCAGGAAGCCTGAA
>JBFHKK010000402.1:0-2929 GCA_041595475.1 Pseudomonas sp.
GATGGGCCAGGGCATGCATGGCGCCCAGACCGCGCTGGAAGGCGGTGGCGCCCATGCTCGAGGCCACCAGCATGTGCAGCCGTGCCTCGACATCGACGCCCTTGTTCACCGCCCGCGGCAGGTACTGGCGGACCAGGCGCATGCCCTCCAGGGCCACCCCTTCGGCCATGGGGTGGAATAGCGGCGAGCAGTAGGCCTCCAGGTTGTGGGACAGGGCGTCCATGCCGGTGGCGGCGGTGATCGCCGGCGGCAGGCCGAGGCTCAGGTGCGGGTCGAGGATGACCACGCCCGGCAGCATCCTGGGGTGAAAGATGATGCGCTTGATCTGCGCCGCCTCGTCGGTGATCACCGAGGCGCGGCCGACTTCCGAGCCGGTGCCGGCGGTGGTCGGCACCGCCACCACCGGGACCATGGCCTCGACATTGACCCGCTGGTAGTTGTCACCGATGTCCTCGAAGTCCCACAAGGGGCGATCCTGGCCGACCATCAGGGCGATGGCCTTGCCGGCATCCAGGGCCGAGCCGCCGCCGAAGGCGATCACCCCGTCATGGCCGCCGGCCTTGAAGGCCGCGACGCCGTCCAGCACGTTCTGGCCAGTGGGGTTGCCCTTGATGGCCGAGAACAGCCCGGCCTTGAGGCCGTCGTCGCGGCACTGCAGCAGCGCCTGATCGAGCATCGACAGCTTGGCCAGCCCCGGGTCGGTGACCAGCAGCGGCGCTGCCATGCCCAGTTCGCGACAAGCGGCGGGCAGTTCGTCGATGCGCCCGGCGCCGACGCGGATCGCGGTCGGGTAGTGCCAGTTCATGCGGTAATGATTCAGATCCATGGCGCACCTCACAGCTGAGTCTTGAAGTGGAAGGATTTCGGCCGGGTCAGGTGCTCGTAACCGATACTGGACAGGGTACAACCGCGCCCGGAGTTCTTCACCCCGCTCCAGGCCAGCGCCGGATCCAGGTAATCGCAGCGGTTGAGAAACACGGTGCCGGCCTCGATGCGCTCGGCCAGGGCCAGGGCCGCTGCCTGGTCGCGGCTGAAGATCGCCGCGGTGAGGCCGAAGGCGCTGTCGTTCATCAGCGCCAGGGCCTCCTCGTCGCTGGCCACCTTCTGGATGCCGACCACAGGGCCGAAGCTCTCCTCGGTCATCACCCGCATGCCATGGTGCACGCCGGTCAGCACCTGGGGCGCCAGGTACGGCGTGCCGCGCTTGTCGAGGGCGAAGCTGACCGGGTCGATATGGGCGCAGGCGCCCTGGGCCACGGCCTCGGCGATCTGTTCGCGGACGAAATCCGCCGCCTCGGCCCGTACCAGCGGCCCCAGGGTGGTCTCCGGATCGTCGGAGCGGCCCAGCCGGTAGCGCTTGACTAGGCTCACCGCCTGCTCGACGAAGGCCTCGTGGACATCGGCATGCACATAGATGCGCTCGATCGCGCAGCAGGACTGGCCGGAGTTGAAGAAGGCGCCGTCGATGGCGGTCTCCACCGCATGGGCCAGGTCGGCGTCGGCGCGCACATAGGCCGGATCCTTGCCGCCCAGTTCCAGGCCGACGCTGATGAAGCGTCCGGCCGCCGCCCGCTCGACCATGGCGCCGGCGGCCACCGAGCCGGTGAAGGCCACATGCTGGACAATAGGCGCGCCTATCAGCCGCTCGGTGGCAGCGTGGTCCAGGTGCAGATACTGGAAGACCCCGTCCGCCAGCCCGACCTCGGCGAAGGCCTCGACCATGCGCTCGGCGCACAACGGGGTCTGCGCCGAGTGCTTGAGCAGCACGGCGTTGCCGGCGATCAGTGCCGGCAGCACGGCGTTCACCGCGGTCAGGTAGGGGTAGTTCCAGGGCGCGATGACCAGCGCCACCCCGAGCGGCTCGCGGCGGATGAAGCGGGTGAAGCCGGGCTTTTCCGGCAGGTGGATATCGGCCAGGGCCTGCTCGGCGATGTCGAGCATATGGCTGGCGCGCTCGACGAAGCCGCGGATCTCGCCGGCGGCGTAACGGATCGGCCGGCCCATCATCCAGCTCAATTCCTCGGCCAGCTGTGCCTCGCGGGCGGCGAAGGCCGCGACCGCATGCCGGCCCAGGACCACCCGCTCGGCCAGCGGCGTGGCTCGCCAGCTGCGCTGGGCCCGCTCGGCCTTATCCAGGGCGACCTGGACCTCGGCGTCCGTAGCCCAGGCGCGCTCGACATAGCAGGAGCCGTCGATGGGGGACAGGCATTGCAACTTGCTCATGGTTCGACTCCCGAACGAAGGTCGACTGGCGACTGCAGCGCCAGGCTTTCAGATGATCTCGAAGTAGCGATCCAGCTCCCAGTCGCTGACATGCCGGCGGTATTCGCGTTCCTCCCATTCGCGGCTGGCGGCGAAGTGCTCGACGAAGGCATCGCCGAACAGCTCGCGCGCCGCCCGGGAAGCGCGCAGGCGCTGGGCTGCGTCCCACAGGGTGCGCGGCAAGGCCAGTTCCTCGGGATGCTTGATGGCATAGGCGTTGCCGCTCACTGGCTCGCCCGGCTGCCACTGCTGCAATACGCCATAGAGGCCAGAGCCGATGGCCACCGCCAGGGCCAGGTAAGGGTTGGCGTCGGCGGCGCCGAGCCGGTACTCCTGGCGCTGCGACTTGTCGCTGCCGGGAATCACGCGCAGCGCCGCGGTGCGGTTCTCCACCCCCCAGGTGGCGTCGGTGGGCGCCCAGAAGCCGGGAATCAGGCGCCGGTAGCTGTTCAGGGTCGGCGCCACCATGCACAGAAACTCCGGCATCAGGCGCTGCTGGCCGGCGAGAAACTGGCGTTGGATCTGGCTCATGTTGTGCGCCTGGCCGGGGTCGTGGAAAGCCGACTGGCCGCTGTCGCGCCGGCGCAGCGAGACATGCATATGGCCGCTCTGGCCCGGGTACTTGCCCGACCACTTGGCCATAAAGGTGGCCATCAGCCCGTTGCGC
>JBFHKK010000403.1:0-2917 GCA_041595475.1 Pseudomonas sp.
AATGCGCCTGGATCGCTTTCTCAGCAACCTGCCGCAGTTCAACCGGCAGAGTGCGCGCCTGCTGCTGGCAGGCGGCCGGATCCGGGTCGACGGCCAGTGCTGCCGCGATGGCCTGCGCGAGGTCACCGCCTTCAACCGCATCGAGCTGGACGATCGGCTGCTGCAAGGCGGCAAGGCGGCGCGTTACTTCATGCTGCACAAGCCGATCGGGGTGGTCAGCGCCACCGAACACCCCGAGCATCGCACCGTGCTCGACCTGCTCGATGAGCCGGACAGACAGGAGCTGCACCTGGCCGGACGCCTGGACCTGAACACCAGCGGCCTGCTGCTGATCACCAACGACGGCCTCTGGTCGCGCCGCCTGACCTCGCCGCAGAGCCAGCAGCCGAAAACCTACCTGGTCGAGACCGAGCAAACCATCGACCCGGCCTGCGTCCAGGCCTTCGCCCAGGGCTTGTACTTTCGTTTCGAGAACCTGGTGACCCGGCCGGCGCAGCTGGAGATACTCGCACCCAAGCAGGCGCGCCTGACCCTCTACGAAGGCCGCTACCACCAGGTCAAGCGCATGTTCGGCCAGTTCCGCAACAAGGTGGTTGGCCTGCACCGGCTGAGCATGGGTGCACTGCAACTCGATGGCGAACTGCCCCCCGGCCACTACCGCGCCCTGCGCGCCGAGGAAATCGCCCAGTTCTGATACGCCGCGGCAGCTCAGCGGCGCTCGTGCTTCAATTCCCCCGCGACTTCTGGTACAAAGTCAGCCGCGCAAGCGGGCGTCGTATAATGGCATTACCTGAGCTTCCCAAGCTCATGACGAGGGTTCGATTCCCTTCGCCCGCTCCAGTCTCCTCGCAAAAAGCCCCGTATCCACGGGGCTTTTTCGTTTCCGCGAGCAACTCGCCATCACGCTCATCGGCTTTTTGCCGCCGAACGGGTGGCTGACTCGACCGTTCCTCGGTTCGAGCTGACTTTCTCGAGTCTTGCACTAGAGTTCAAATGACGGATCTCTAGGCACCAGTCACGCAAGCAATCACCAAGCAGCACGCCAAACACCAAGTACCGATGCAGTCGGTGGGAGTGTGATGCTGGCCCCGGCAGGGCCCCGCTCCACTTCCCGCCCTCTCGGTGGTCCGCGACCACCGGGCAGTATCCGGCCAGGGAGCAACCTTGCCATGGAACAGGACAAAGACCGCTACAGCGTCCCTCTGATCGAGGCCCTCGAACCGCGCATCCTGTTCTCCGCCGATCTGTTCGGCGGCGCCGTCGACAACCCTGGCGGCGACGATGAGCTGGCCGATCTGCTCGACGAAACCGCCGTCTTGCTCCAGCAGCGCAGCGATATCGGCGCCGCGGGCACCGGCCCGGACGACGAGCCGGAGCCGCTGGCCATGCCCCTGGCGGAAAAATCCGTGCGCCTGGAACTGGTGTTCATCGACACCGACGTGCCCGACTATCAGCAACTGATCGACGACCTTCTGGCCACCCGCGAAGAAGGCCGGCGCCTGGAAATCATCCTGCTCGACAACGACCGCGACGGCATCGCCCAGATCGGCGCCACCCTCGAGCAATACCGCGGCGTCGACGCCATCCACCTGATCTCCCACGGCGATGAGCGCTCCGTGGACCTGGGCAATGCCCGCCTCAGCGCGCAAAACCTGGCCGACTACCAGGCCCAACTGCGGGCCTGGGGCCAATCCCTCGGCGGCGGCGCCGATATCCTCTTCTACGGCTGCAACCTGGCCGCCAGTGCCGATGGCCAGGCCTTTCTCAACCAACTCGCCCAGCTCACCGGCGCCGATATCGCCGCCTCCAGCGACCTTACCGGCCACCAACTGCTCGGCGGCAACTGGGACCTGGAATACCGCAGCGGCAGCATCGAAACCAGCCTGGCCCTGAGCGCCGAGTTGCAGCAACAGTGGGCCGGGGTGCTGGCCATGGTCGCCAACAACGACAGCGCCAGCACCAGCGAGGACAGCGTGCTCAACGTCGCCGCCCCGGGCGTGCTGGCCAACGACAACAGCAACGCCAACACCAAGCCGGGCCATCTGCTCAACTACGACGCCGGCCAGGACGACAACACCAGCGACTCCCTGTGGAAGGATCTCAACGGTAACCTTGCCCAGAACTGGAACCTCAACCCCGGCGCCAGCCACACCAGCAACCCCACAACCAGCCTGCCCGGCATCACCGGGGCCTTCCTGTTCAACGGCAACGGCGCGATCAGCCAAAGCTTCCAGGGCCTGGGTGTCACCGAGAACGCCGCCAGCATCGAACTCTGGGCCAAGCCCAACAGCCTGACCGGCCAGCAGGTGCTGTTCGAGACCGGCGGCAACGAGGGCGGCCCCAATGGCGGCGGCACCGTCATCTACCTCAACGGCTCGACCCTCAACCTTTACGTCCAGCATCAGGGCACCAACGCCAGCGCCTCGGTGAACCTGACCAGCCTGGGCCTGGGCAACCCGCCCGCCGATTTCATTCAGGTGGTCGCCGTGATCGACCTGGCCGGCGACCAGATCCGTCTGTTCGTCAACGGCGCCCCGGTGGCCAGCGCCGCCTACACCGCCAACGACTGGGCCGGTGTCGGGGGCAGCGCCCTCGGCACCGTCAACGGCACCGCCGCCGGCGGTTTCAGCGGCAACTTCAACGGCGATGTCGCCAAGTTCCGCCTCTACCAGTCGGCCATGACCGACGGCGAAGTGGCCGGCAACTACCAGGCAGTCGCCGGCGGAACCCCGCAGGTCACCGCCGTCAACGGCGCGCCCGCCGCGGTCGGCAATCAGATCAGCCTGACCTCCGGCGCCCTGCTGACGGTCAACGCCGATGGCTCTTACCGCTACGACCCCAACGGCCGCTTCGAGTACCTGGGCGCCGGCGATACCGCCACCGACAGTTTCACCTATACCGTGCGCGACGCCGCCGG
>JBFHKK010000404.1:0-2912 GCA_041595475.1 Pseudomonas sp.
AGAAGTCGAAGTCTTCCTCGAAGCCCTTGATGCCCACGATGACGTGCAGAACGTCTATGTCGGGCTTTCCGGCTAACTAACTGACCGATCAGCCCCGTGCAGCAGGATGCTGTGCGGGGCATCGACTGCACAGCTTGTGTGTGCAGTTCGTCAAACCGGCAGATTGCCCGCCCCTTCCACCGGGCAAAGCGGGTAGAATCGCCGGCCGCCGCGCCAGTAGCGCTCGGCGTGTACACATGGATGTCGTCACACAGGAGTTTTACCGTGCACACGTTTCTTACTCTGGCCGCCTGCCTCTTGCTCGGCGCCTGCGCCAGCAACCCGCAAGCGACTTATCAGCAGGACGTCCTGCCGGGCAGCAGCCCGATGGCCAACAGCGCCCTTGAGGCCATCCACACCCCCCAGGCCATCCCTCTGCCGCTCAACCCGGGGCTTCTCGCGCCGCAGTGGCCCATCAGTGCCGATGAACCGCGCCTGGACTTTGGCAGCTCAATCTCCAACTACCGAATTTTTTCTCTCCGCCTGAAAAAAGGTGAGCATTACAGCCTAAACGTGCGCTCGCTGTGCAACAAACCCTGCATGGGCGTGAGCAAGTTCGCGCTAAAACCGCGCGCCATGCTGCTGGATGCCTACGGCACGGTGATTGCCAGCCAACCCTCGCGCACGTCCTTCGGGATCGACCGCCTGACCCTCGGCTGGGCCGGCGAAGCCCGCGAGGACGGCCCCTACTATCTGCTGGTGGCGGCCGCCCCCGGCGACTCGGGCAAGACTTTGGTCATCGACGACATCTGGATCAACAACTCACCGCTGATGGCGCTTAAATTCCGCAGCGGCCACTGACCGACCAGAGCATACCCGGCTCGCCCTCGGTCGATGGCGCCGTGAAGCCGATGGGCAACGGCCCAGCTGGCTGAACCCTTCCAGGGTCACAACAGGGTCGCCAGCGCCACCAGCACGCCGGCGCCGACCACCAGGGCCAGCCAGATCGCCGGTGCCAGCCCGGCACGTGTTCCGGCGGCGACGGTCGCGGCGGCGGGCTTGGCGACCGGATTGGCCTGATCGGCGCTGCGCAGGGGATTGGCGTTGCTCTTGGCCATGCCCGTGCTCGCCACGCTGGACTTGGCCGGCAAGGGCAAGTCGATGGCGCGCATGAACTGGGTGGCATCCTCGTCCTCGACCGGCGCCACCTCGACCTTGGGCCCGATCACCAGCAGGCTGATCGAGCCCATCTTCAGCTGATCGCCCGACTGCAACACCGCGGTGCCGACCTTCTGCTGGTTGACCTGTACGCCGTTGGCCGAAGCCAGATCCTTGACCTCGAGGATGTCGTCCTTGAGGTAGAACTCGCAGTGCCGGCGCGACAATTGCGGATCGCTGAAGCTCAGCTCGCACTTGCTCGAGCGACCGAAGGTCATGGAACCGTGGATATGGAGTTTCTTGCCGGCCTGCTCGCCCTTGACCACCTGCAGGAACCAGCGCGGCGACAGCTGGACCTTGGCCTCGGCGCGTCCGGGTTCGACCAGCAACAATTCCACGCCGCCCAGACGCACGCGATCATTGGCGCGAATCTGAAAACGCGTGCCGATGCGCACATCGTTGACGAAGGTCCCCGCCGCACCCGAGCAGTCACTCAGGTAGTAGTAGTCCTGATCCTGACGCAGTTCGGCATGAAAGGCGGCCACTTCGGGATCGTCCAGCACCAGATCGTTGCGACTGTCCTTACCCAGGGTAAAGCGCTCCTTGACCAGCCAGATCGGCGCCTGGCGATTGTCGGCAAAGTGAATCCTGAACATGCTTGCTGGCTACTCCCGAAAATGGCCCTCGAGCCGATGATCCCTCAATACTGCCGTTGCCAGCGCCCCTCGGACTGCGCCCTGGGCGCGCCTGGCTAGCGCTGGAAGATGTTATTCCACAGGCGCTTGATGGGGTTGCTGCTGCCGCTCGTCTGCGGCTGCCCCTGTTGAGCCGATTGCGCTGGCCGGGTCTCCCGCGGGGCGCTCTGAGCGGCCTGTCGTCGGGCGGCAGCCTGTGCCCGGGCCTGACGCACGCGCTGCTCATGCTGATCCAGGCGCTTGAGCAGCGTTTCATTGGCCGGATCAACCTCCAGCCCCTGCTGGATGGCGGTCAGGGCCAGGGCGAATTCGCGGCGCCGATAGGCCTGCTCGCTCTGCTCGATGTACGCCTGCACCACGCGCGCGAGACCGGCCTGGGCCGGCTCGCTGTGCGCGTCCAGGGCAAGGGCCTGGCGATAGTAGAAGGTGGCGCTGTCGTCCTCGGGCAACAGTAGCAGCCCCTGGCCGAATCGCTCCTCGGCCAGACTCAGATGCCCCTGCACGCGGGCCTGCAGCACACGCTCGAGGCCATCCAGAGCCTGAGGATTGTGCGCATCCAGGCTCAAGGCCTGACGGAAGAAGTAGTCGGCGTTGTCCTGGACCGGCTCCACCAACTTGCCTTGATCCAGACGCTGCTCGGCCTGGGTCAGGTAATCGGCCAACTGCAGCTGGCGATAGCCATAGTAGCCGGCGACCGACCCGACACCGACCAGCAAGAGCGCCAGCAGCCCCCAAACGCGCGCGCCGCGCCAGCCTTCCGCGCTCGACTTCGATCCTTCAGCAACCGGCGCCGGGACGCCCTGGCCGCGGGCTTTTCCGCTGGACTCTTCGCTTAGGGCATCCAGGCTTTCCAGCAGCGCACGGCAGTCGGCAAAACGCTGTTCGGGATCCTTGGCCAGCATGCCGTCGAGCAGCGCCTGATAGCGCGCGAGCTCAGCCGGCAGGCACGGCATGGGCATCTGTACCTGGTTCATCAGGGTCTGGGTGTAGTTGGCACCGCGATAGGGGTTGGTACCGGTCAACATCTCCAGCAGGATGACCCCCAGACCATAGATGTCGCTGCGCGCGTCCAGGCTCTGG
>JBFHKK010000405.1:0-2909 GCA_041595475.1 Pseudomonas sp.
CAGGACGAACTGGCCAAGGAGCGCGCCAAGCTGCTGGCCCTGCTCGGCAGCGAGGCCAAGCTGAAGAAGCTGGTGCGCCAGGAAATCCTCGACGACGCCGAGAAGTACGGCGACCCGCGCCGCTCGCCGATCGTCGCCCGCGCCGAGGCCCGCGCCCTGTCGGAAACCGAGTTGCTGCCGACCGAGCCGATCACCGTGGTGATGTCCGAGAAGGGCTGGGTGCGCTGCGCCAAGGGCCACGACATCGACGCCAGCGGTCTGTCCTACAAGGCCGGTGACGGCTTCAAGGCGGCCGCGCCGGGACGCTCCAACCAGTTCGCGGTATTTATCGACTCCACCGGCCGCAGCTACTCGCTGGCGGCGCACTCGTTGCCGTCGGCGCGCGGTCAGGGCGAGCCCCTGACCGGGCGCCTGGCGCCACCGCCGGGGGCGAGTTTCGAGTGCGTGTTGTTGCCGGACGACAGCGCCCTCTATGTGATCGCCTCCGACGCCGGCTATGGTTTCGTGGTCAAGGGTGAGGACCTGCAGGCCAAGAACAAGGCCGGCAAGGCCCTGCTGACCCTGCCGGCCGGGGCCAAGGTGATCGCGCCCAAGCCCCTGGCCAATCGCGACGAGGACTGGCTGGCGGCAGTGACCACCGAGGGCCGCCTGCTGCTGTTCAAGGTCGCCGACCTGCCGCAGTTGGGCAAGGGCAAGGGCAACAAGATCATCGGCATTCCCGGCGAGCGGGTCGCCAGCCGCGAGGAATACCTCAGCGACCTGGCGGTGCTGCCCGCAGGCACTACCCTGGTGCTGCAGGCGGGCAAGCGCACCCTGTCGCTCAAGGCCGACGACCTGGAACACTACAAGGGCGAGCGTGGCCGCCGCGGCAACAAGCTGCCGCGCGGTTTCCAGCGAGTCGACGCGCTGCTGGTGGAGGGGCCGGCCTGATGGCCGGCGCCGATCTGCACCGGGCGCAGAGGAGGGCAGCGAGCATGAAGGCGACCGCTCGGTGGCATCTGCCGAGGACATTGTTGCTGGCCGGCGTGGTCGGGCTGGGCGGCTGCACGGCGCATCAGGCACCGACCCTCTATCGGCTGGGCGGCGCCGAGATGGCGCTGCCGAGCGCCGAGGGCGGCCTGGCGGTATTGCTTGGCCCGGTCTCGGTTGCCGACTATCTGCAGCGCCAGGCATTGCTGCAGCGCCAGTCCGACGGCAGCCTGACGGCATCGGTCCAGGCGCAATGGGCCGGAAGCCTGGTGGCGGATATAGAACAGCAGTTGCTGCGTCAGCTGGCCGTGCGGCTGAACAGCCAGCGCCTGGCGCTGGCCCCGGCCGAGCCGGGCTTTGTCGCCGAGGCCCAGGTGCTGCTGTCGATCACCCGGCTGGATTCCGGGCCGCAGCGCCCGGCCGTGCTGGAAGCGCACTGGCGCATGCTCGACCGCCGCGGTCAACTGCTCGACGGCCGCTTGCTGCGCCTGGAGGCGCCCCATGGCGGCAGCATCGCCGAGCAGGTCGGGGCGCAGAGCCTGCTGGTGCAGCAGCTGGCCGAGCAGTTGGCGACGGCGCTGCAGACCTATGCCAAGCCGCATGCCGACAGCTTACCCAAGCCCGCCAAACCCAGGCCCAAGCCAGCGGCGCCTTCCGGGCAACCCGCTGCGCCCGTGATACCCAAGGCCGAACCGCGGCCAAGCGGCGGCGAGGTCTTTCGCTTCTAGGGGCGGTGCAGCGGTGGTTCGTGTCAGGACGCTTCGTGCATGCGCGCCAACTGGCGCTCCAGCAGCGAGGGGTAGGGCTCCAGCAGGCGTTCGACGCAGCAGGCGCCCTCCGGGCTGGCGATGCTGCGCACGCGGGCGCGCTGGCGCACCAGCGGATCGTCGCCGATTTCGCGCCGCAGCAGCAGCAGATTGCGGCTGTGCTGAGACAGCGCCAGGGCATCTTGGGCCGTCTCGCTGAGCAGCAGGTCGCCTTGGCCGAGCTCGCTCAGGCCCTCGCCGCGGGTCAGGCCCAGCTGCAGCTGCAGGGTAATGCCGCTGTCGGCTACCTCGATTTGCAGGGCATGGCTTAGGGCGCGCAACAGCTCGCCGCAGCAGAGCGCATGGGTCAGGTAATCGTCGCCGCTGCTTTGCTGGTTGAACAGCATCAGGCTGCTGCCGTCACTGAGGGTATGCAGGCTGCCCTGATAGAGGGCGGCCGCCTGAGTCAGGCAGTCGCGATAGCGCTGCAGCAGGTCGAGCAGGCGGGCCCGCGGCAGCCGTCGCAGTTGCTCCTGGGCACCCAGCTGGATGGCCAGCACCGCGGTCTGCTGGGCCATTGCTGGCGGCTGCGCGAATTCCTCAATCCCGGGCGCTTCTTCTGCGTCCCAATCGTCGAACGACGGCGTCTGCTCCTGCGCGGCGGCCGCCGACCATGCCGGCGCATCCTCGTCCCAGTCGTCGAAGTCGCGCTCTCGCCGCCCGCTCGTGCTGGGCCCGGACTCATCCTCCAGCTCTGGCAGAGCGGGGTCTTGTTCAAGGTAGGGGTCGTCTTCTTCCTCTACTGCGCGAGCGCTGGTCGGCTTCTCCGGCACCAGTCGGCTTTGCAGCTGGCGCGCCAGGTCGCCGATCTCGTCCTGTCGGCCGGCGCCGGGGGCGGGATCGTCGGGGTCGCGCAGCCAGATGCGCAGTTGCAGCAGGGGGGTCGTCAGCTGCCGGCCCAGGCGCAGGCTCAGGCTCAGGGTCAGGGCCAGCAGTATCACGCTGAGGATGGCCATGCTCTGCAGGCTGATGGTCATCGGCTGCTGGAACTGCAGCATGTCCAGGCTGATGCGCAGGTGCCTGCCAGGTGTCATTGATATAGTTTGTCAGGGTCATCGGATCAGCCTTTACCGAAGGCGTTCTGTTCCTCGCCTTCGATCACCAGGCTGGCGGTATCCAAGCGGCCCTTCTCAG
>JBFHKK010000406.1:0-2898 GCA_041595475.1 Pseudomonas sp.
CCTCACCGTAGCGCTCCAGCTTGCGCGCGCCGACGCCGCTGACCCGAGCCATTTCTGCCAGGGTGCTGGGCTGGCTGCGCAGCATCTCCAGCAGGGTGGCGTCGGGGAAGATCACATAGGGCGGCACGCTGTGTTCCTCGGCCAGCTTGCGGCGCAGGCTGCGCAGGGCCTCCCACTGCTCGCGCTCCTCGCCGCGCACCAGCTGGCTGGCGGCGCTGCTGGAGGCCTTGGCGCTCTGCTGCGGCTTGAGGTCGCGGCGCAGCTCTAGGCTCACCTCGCCGCGCAGCAGCGGTCGGCAGCTGTCGGACAGGCGCAGGCCGCCGAAGCCATCCAGGTCGACATCGGCCAGCCCCCGGGCCACCAGCTGGCGGAACAGCGAACGCCACTCCCCTTCGCTAAGCGCCTTGCCCATACCGAATACCGACAGGTGCTGATGCCCCACCGCGCGCATCTTGTCGTTGTCGCGGCCCAGCAGAATGTCCACCAGATGGCCCACGCCATAGCGCTGACCGCTGCGGTAGATGGCCGACAGGGCCTGACGCGCCGGCTCGGTGGCATCCCAGGTCTGCACGCCGTCGATGCAGTTGTCGCAATGACCACAGGGCTGGGGCAGTTCCTCGTCGAAATAGGCCAGCAGGGCCTGGCGCCGGCAGCGGGTTTCCTCGCACAGGGCGAGCATGGCATCGAGCTTGTGCTGCTCGACGCGCTTGTGCCGCTCATCACCCTCGGAGTTGTTGAGCATCTGCTTGAGGAAGATCACATCCTGCAGGCCGTAGGCCATCCAGGCATCCGCCGGCAGACCGTCACGACCGGCGCGGCCGGTTTCCTGGTAGTAGGCCTCTAGGGACTTGGGCAGATCGAGGTGGGCGACAAAGCGCACGTTGGGCTTGTCGATGCCCATGCCGAAAGCAATGGTGGCCACCATGATCAGCCCTTCCTCGTTGAGAAAGCGTTTCTGATGATAGGCGCGCAGCTCATTGCTCAGGCCGGCGTGATAGGGCAAGGCGGGAAACCCCTGCTCAGAGAGGAAGGCCGCCACCTCTTCGACCTTCTTGCGCGACAGGCAGTAAACAATACCGGCATCGCCGCGGCGAGCGGCGAGAAAACCCAGCAACTGCTTGCGCGGCTGCTCCTTCGGTACGATGCGGTAGAAGATGTTAGGCCGGTCGAAGCTCGACAGAAAGCGTTCGGCGCTCTGCAGGTGCAGACGCTGGACGATCTCCTCGCGGGTACGCATATCCGCCGTGGCGGTCAGGGCGATGCGCGGCACACTGGGAAACAGCTCGGCCAGCTGGCCCAGCTGCAGGTATTCCGGGCGGAAATCATGGCCCCACTGCGACACGCAATGAGCCTCGTCGATGGCGAACAGGGCCACGTCCAGGCCCTGCAGAAAATTCAGCATGCGCGGCTGCACCAGACGCTCCGGCGCCACGTAGAGCAGTTTGATCTCGCCGCGACGGATGCGCTCGGCAATCAGGCGCTGCTCGTCCGCGCTCAGGGTAGAGTTCAGCGCCACCGCCGCCACACCCAGCTCATCCAGGGTTGCCACCTGATCTTCCATCAGCGCGATCAGCGGCGACACCACCACCGCCAGACCAGTGCGCAACAGGGCCGGCACCTGGAAACAGAGTGACTTGCCACCACCGGTGGGCATCAGCACCAAGGCATCGCCACCGCTGGCCACCCGCTCGATGATCGCACCCTGGCGGCCACGAAAACTGTCGTAGCCGAATACGTCTTTAAGGATGCGTTGAGCCTGATCGAGCATGCTGGGTCTCCGAAGCAAGGCCGGCATTATACGCAAGTCCCCTGCCTGCAGGCGGCGCATCGACCGCCTGCGCACGCCAGGCTGTGCGCGACAGCCCAGATGGCCTGCCACCCCTGTTATAGAAGGATTGCCGACGTAGGTAGTTTTACCGCGACCTGCTAGAATCCAGCCTCGTTAAGTCCTAGTTAAGGTAGCCCCCGATGTCCTTCGCCGAGCAACTGTCCCGCCTGCAAGCCTTCCTTGACGCCGATGAGTTGCATGAAGAGGCACTGGACTACATCGCCGCCCATGGCTACCTGACCGCCCTGGCCATCTGCCCGGACCCGGTGCCGCAGCGCGAATGGATCGACGCCCTGTTCAGCGAGCCACCGCACTACCGCAGCGATGCCGAGCGCGACGATATCGAAGCCACCCTGATCCAGCTGCACAGCCATATCGCCCGTCAGTTGGCCAGTGACGACGACCCGGAAGTGCCCTGCGCGCTGGACCTGGGCGATGAGCCCGACGATTCCGACCTGCGCGGCTGGTGCATCGGCTTTATGGAAGGCGTATTCCTGCGTGAAGCCGCCTGGTTCGACGATGCCGAAGATGAAGTGAGCGAGCTGCTGCTGCCGATCATGGTCGGTTCGGGCCTGTTCGACGAGCAACCGGAATTCGCCGATATCGCCGACAACCCCGAGCTGGTCGACGAAATGGTGGCGCAGATCCCCGAGCTACTGACGGCCCTCTACCTGATCTGCCATGCCCCCGAGGAAAAGCCAGCCCTGCTCAAGCCGCGTCGCCACTGACCGGCTGCGAGGGGCCAAGCGTCAAGGTGGGCGTCATGCTCACCTGCAACGGTGCGACTGCCGGAGCGCAGTCGCCGGCGCGTCGCCCCACTGCCGGACCTGTCCCGCTGGCTAGCACCACAGGAGGGAAAGGGCATTGTTCTGCACATTTCGATGCCCATCGCCAATATCTCGTCGAGAGCGGTGTTCAGCAGGACCGTGAACGCCTGCGATTGGAAACCGAAATGGTGAACCGGCTCCAGACGACTCTTTTGCAAAATCTGCTGGCGCGCACAAATCCGGCGGAGATTCAGACACTCTTAGAACAGATGATACGCCGTGAAATTGATCCGGCCTCAGCCG
>JBFHKK010000407.1:0-2884 GCA_041595475.1 Pseudomonas sp.
AGGTCACCGCATCGCTGAGGTCGCCGTCGTCGTTCGGGTCGATGCGCACGACCACGTAACCGCCGGCATTCTGCGAGGTGCCGCTGATCACCGGCCACAGCTGGCTCGAGCTGCTGGCGCTGGTGATGCCTACGGCGATCACCGGGGTGGCGCTGATCACCAGCTCGTTGCTGCTGTTCTCGCCGATCGACTGGGCGCCGCGGCTGACCTGCGCCTGCACCTCGTAGGTGCCCACGGCCCAGGCATCGCCGGCCGGAATGGCCAGGCTCCAGCTGTTGCCGCTGGTGCTCAGGTGGCCGTCGCCGGCGCTGTAGGTCTTGCCGTTGACGCTGACGCTCAGCTCATCCCCCGGCACCTTGACCCAGGTGCCGCTGAGCAGCGGTGTGCTGTCGTTGGTGGTCAGGGCGCGAACCGTGGGCGCGTGCAGGGCGGTGGTGCTGGCGCTGTTGCCGGCGGCATCGCTGCCGCTGGCGCTGATCTTGGCCGTGCCGCTCAGGCCGCCGGTCGGCAGGCTGCCGCTGCTGGGCGCCTGCACGGCGGTGTTGACGCTCCAGTTGCCGCCGCTGCCGACCAGGGCCAGATAGCTGAGCAGGCGACCCTGGTCGTCGATGCTGACGGTGATATAGGCGCCCGCCGGCACGTCGCTGCTGGTGCCGCTGATGAGCGGATAGCCGGCCGAGGCCAGCGGCTGGATGCCGATGCTCGGCGGGGTGCGGTCGTAGAGCAGGCCATAGCTGTCGCCGACGGCCCCGGCGATCGGCGTGTGGCTGCCGTTGCCCTCGACCAGCTGGGCATCGAGGCTCAGGCTGCCCTCGCTAAGTCCGGCCAGGTTCAGACCGGTCAGGCGCCAGTTGCCGCTGGCGTCGGCCGGGACCCAGACCACCAGGGGCGCCGTGGCGCCGTCGCTATCGTCGATGCTCAGGCGCACCCAGGCGTTGGCCGTGGCCGTGCCGCCGAGCCCGAGGGCGCTGCCCTCGCTGGCGTTGATCAGGTCGTCACCGGCCAGCGGGCCGCTGATCTGCACGCCTGGCCCGGCGCTGACCGGGTTGCTCGCGCTCATGGGCGCGGTGAAGGCGCCGAGGGAGGCGAAGCTGGCGTTCTTGTCGTAGCTGCGGCCGACGCCGTTGAGGTCGCCGTTGATGGGGCCGGGCTGGGTCTGGGTGAAGGACACGTACTGAACCACGCTGTCCTTGCCAAAGCCCTGGATGCCGCTGCTGCCGCGCGGGCCGACGTTGCCGTTGCGGTCCACCGGCGAGGCCTGGGCCAGCACCTTGGCGAGATCGGCCATGGGCACGCGCCAGCTGACGAACACGTCTATCTTGCCGTCGCCGGAGAGGTCGTCGGCCCGTCCGCCGGTCGGGTTCATCTGCGACGGGCTCCAGTTCGGGTCGCTGGAGGCGGACACCGCCACCACCGAGTAGTTGACCCCGACCTGGAAGGGATAGACACCGTTGTTCGGTAGCCAGCCGCTGGGCAGCGGCGAGGTACTGGTGGTGCTGGGCGAAATGTTGGCCCCGGTGCCCGGGTCGAGTAGGCGCACCGCCTGGGTGTTGTTGCGCCCGTCGACCGAGATGAACAGGTCGATGCGCCCGTCCTGGTTGGCATCCAGGCCGACGATGGCGACTCCGCCGAAGGTGGTCGAGTTGGTCGGGTTGTCGATGCGCAGACGGAAATACAGGTAGTCGTCGCTGGAGTCGTTGGGGGTGCCGTTGTCGCTGTAGGCGGTGTAGAGCGAGCCATGGGTGGCATCGCCGATGATGTCGGTGTCGGCGGCGCCGGCCTGGCTGTCGCCCTGTGGATCCTTGCCGGTGCCGTACATGATCGGTACCCAGCCGGCGGCGCCATTCAGGGCGACGGTGGTGAGGTTGTAGCCATAGCCGTGGGCCTCCAGGGTCAGGGCCTCGATCGGGCCGCTGGCATATTCCAGCGTCCAGTTGCCGCCGGCGTTGCCGGTATCGTCGCGGGAGGCAGCCACGTCGGCGCCGGTCAGGTCGGCCAGGGTCCGCACCAGTTGCTCACCGCGCGTGCTGGCGGCGATGTCGCAGCCGTAGAGCAGCAGGTCGGCGTCGGCGGTCAGGGCCGTGCGCCAGTGTTCGAAGCTGGCGCTTGCGAGGCGGTCGCTGCCGTAGGCTTGGCCGGCGAGGATGATCTCGCCGTCGGCGCCGTGGCTGAACAGGTGTACGGCGCTGATACCGCTGCGGCCCTGCAGGGCCGCATTCATCTGCTGCCAGGGATCGCTGCCGGCGCTCAGCCAGATGATTTCAGTGCCAGATGGCAAACTTTGGGCCAGTTGCTCGGCATCGACCAGGGTCGCGTCGATGAAGGCAATCTCGCGGCGGCTGGTATCGCTCGCGCCCGCTTCCTCGTCGGCATGCCCGCCGGCGTCATAGGTCTCGGCGTAGAGGCTGCTGGCGTCCTGGGCATCATCGGCCGCCTGAACCACGCTGGCCGCCGCCGCGGCATCGAAGAGGATGCGCGATTCGAGTTTCATCAGGCTGAGGCGAGTGCTGCGGCGCATGGGCTACTCCGGCGTGGATCTGGTGTGGGCCCGACTGCCATCGTCGGGGCCACACAGCAAGCGAAGGTTTCGGGCATGGCCTGCCGGCCATGCGGGCGTCTGACGCCGGGAAGTTACGGGCGACCAACTACACGCGCGCCGCGCGACAATAGAGGGCTTGGTGGCCATCGTCGAGTGACGGCTGTCGGATGGCGGACAAGTCGGCCAAGTCACACAAGGGGCCATGGTTCCTCCTGCATAGTTGCCAGTCGGCGCGCGTTAGCCTGAAACAAGTACCGAGCTTGGAGTCGAGCCCGCACCTCGGGGAGATCGTCAGTGATTCTGAACCCTTGTCTCAGCGTCATCGGTGCCTTGGATCGAGTCTTC
>JBFHKK010000408.1:0-2880 GCA_041595475.1 Pseudomonas sp.
CGCGAGCGCGGGCTGTGCCAAGCACCGGCCGGGTTGCGCAGCCAGGTGCCGGCCGGATACTGGCCGAACTCATCCTCCAGTTGCCCCTCCAGCACCAATAGTTCCTCGCCACCGGGCAGTTGCTGCAGACCACAGTCGGCACCCGGCGCCAGCCGCAGCAGGGCAGTCTGCACGCCGGCGAACTGGTCCAGCGGCAGCACCCGCACACCGGGCCGCGCGCCGCTCTGCCAGGCCGCTGCGCTCGTGTCGAGACACAGCCGGCGCCTGTCCTCCGCTGGCTGGTAACAGAGCTTGACGAACAGCCGGCAACCCTCCGCACTGGACGGCGAGTGGCTGCTGCCCGGCGGGTTCTTCAGCCAGCAGCCAGATTCGTACTGCCCATGCTCGTCGACCAGGGTCCCCTCCAGCACCAGGATTTCCTCGCCGCCGGGGTGGCTGTGACGACTGAATGCCGAGCCCGGCGCATAGCGCACGATCGAGGTGGCGCGGCCGCTCTCGGCGGCGAAGCGCTCCAGCGGCCGGCGCTCGACACCGGGCAAGGGCGACGGCTGCCAGTCAAGGCCAGAGGTGGCGAGCACCACCCGTTGGCTGAGATCGGCGTTAATCTGCATGGCGATCACCTCCACCGGCGTATTGGCCGTTCATTTCGCTAGATGCGCCTCTGCTTGATCAGCAACCGAATGCTGTCCCAGCTGACCAGCAGCACCGCCAGCCAGATCGGCAGGTAGGTCAGCCACTGGGCGGGGTCGAACTGCTCGCCGAGAAACAGCAGCGATACGGCGAACAGCAGCACCGGCTCGACGTAACTGAGAATGCCGAACAGGCCCATGGGCAACAGGCGGCTGGAGGCCATCATGGCGGCAAAGGCCAGGGTACCGAGCAAACCCAACCCCGGCAGCCATGCCCATAGCTGGGGCTGCCGGGCGAACAGATCGGCCGGCCCCCAGACGAGGATCAGGCCAATGGCGATCGGCGCCAGCATCAGCATCTCCAGGATAAACCCGGACAAAGCATCCAGGCGCATCCAGCGGCGCAGCATGAAGTAAGGCGGGTAGCCCAATGCGGTGACCAGGGTCACCCAGGAGAAGGCCTGGGCGCGCCAGAATTCATGCAGCACCCCGAGCATGGCGCAGGCCACCGCCAGGCGCAGCAGCGGACGCAGGCGCTCGCCATAGAACAGCCGGCCGGCCAGGACCATGACCAGCGGCAGGAGAAAATAACCCAGAGACACATCCAGCATGCGCCCGGCCAGGGGCGCCCAGACGAACAGCGCCCACTGCACCCCGATCATCAGCGCCGACAGCGGCAAGGCCGCCAGCAACAATGGTTCGCGCCGCAGACGCCGGGCCACCTCCACCAGCACCCGCCCCTGTCGGGCCAGCAGCACCAGCAAGAGCACCGAGGGAATCGACCAGAGCACCCGCTGGGCGAACACCTGGATGCCGTCGAGCGGCGCCAGCTGCTGGACATAGCCGGGTATCAGGGCAAACAGCATCGAGGCGCAGATCGACAGCGCGACGCCATGTCCGGACAAACGCATCAAGCCATCCTCCCGATCCCAGCGCTGAGCAGCGCCGCGCCACGATGGAGGCCGCTGCGGCGCAGTGAAAGCGTGCACCCGGGAAAGCTTAGCAAGAGGCCTCGCAACGGCCGCGCCGGCACCCAGACCACCACAGTTGCGCGGACGCGACCGTGCCCCGTCAGAGTTGCTGGGCCTCCAGCTCGTGGCGCAACTCGTCGTTCAGCAGACTGCGCAATTGCTCCACCTGGTTCTGCTCGCTGGCGCTCTGGTCGATGATGATCTCCACTCGCCGGTTCAACGCGCGTTGCTGCGGCGAATCGTTGGCTACCCGCGGCTGGGTGTCGGCGAAGCCCTTGACCACCAGCCGGCCGGGCCTGAGCCCCGGGTTGAACAGCAGCACGTTGGCCACTGCCGAAGCCCGCGCGGCCGAGAGGTCCCAATTGGAGCGAAAGCGCGCGGTGCTGATGGGCACGTCGTCGGTATGCCCCTCGATGGTCAGGGTGCCGGGAATCTGCGCCAGCAACTCGGCCACGCTCAGCAGCATGTCCTCGAAGGCCGGCGTCAGATCCGCCGAGCCGGAGGCGAAGGAACCGCGCTCCTCGACCCGCAGGATGATCCGCCGCCGTTCCTCGAGCAGTTGCAGGCGCCCGTCGCGCAACTCCTCCTGCAGCAGCTGCTGCAGCTGCGCCACGTTCTCGCGGATCTGCTGGTCGGCCTGCTCCTGCGCCTGGGCAAGCAACTCGGCCTCACGATCGCCGCGCAGGGTATCGAGCTTGGGATCCTGGGTGGTGCTGTGTTGGCGCACCGTGTCCACCGGCGTGGGCTCGGGCTTGCCGGGGGAAAACTTCTCGAACACCGCGGAGGTGCCCAGCGGCACCTCCAGTGCCGGCACCTCGCGCTGCACACCGAAGGCCTTGGCCAGTTCGCCGGCGATCTGCTTGAAGCGCTGGGCGTCGATCTCGGAAAACGACAGCAGCAGCACGAAGAAGCACATCAGCAGCGACATCAGATCGGCGAAGGTCATGACCCAGGCCGGCATCGAGCGCTGCTCCTCCTCTGGCAACTCCACCTGGCTACCCGGACTTCTCGAGTTGCAGCTCGCGCTTGGACGGCGGCAAGTAGCTCTTGAGCATCTGCTCGATGATGCGCGGGTTGACGCCATCCTGAATGGCCAGCAGCGCGTCTATCCAGAGCGCCTGCATGCGCGCCTCGTCGCTGCTGCGCAGGCTCAGCTTGTCGGCCAGCGGCAGGCAGATCATGGTCGCCATCATCGCCCCGTACAGGGTGGTCAGCAGCGCCACCGCCATGGCCGGGCCGATGGACTTGGGGTCTTCCATGTTCGAGAGCATCTGCACCAG
>JBFHKK010000409.1:0-2849 GCA_041595475.1 Pseudomonas sp.
CAACTCTGCCGCCAGGCGGGCAAGGCCATGGTGATCGGCACCACCGGCTTCACCCCGGAGGAAAAGCAGCTGCTGAGCGAGGCGGCCCAGGAGATTCCGATCGTCTTCGCCGCCAACTTCAGCGTCGGCGTCAACCTCTGTCTGAAGCTGCTGGATACCGCCGCGCGGGTGCTGGGTGACGAGGTGGACATCGAGATCATCGAGGCCCACCACAGGCACAAGGTCGACGCGCCCTCGGGGACGGCCCTGCGCATGGGCGAGGTGGTGGCCGAGGCGCTCGGGCGCGATCTGCGCAAGGTGGCGGTCTACGGCCGTGAGGGCCAGACCGGCGCGCGCGAGCGCGAGACCATCGGCTTTGCCACCGTGCGCGCCGGCGATGTGGTGGGCGACCATACGGTGCTGTTCGCCGCCGACGGCGAGCGCGTGGAAATCACCCACAAGGCCTCCAGTCGCATGACCTTCGCCCGCGGCGCGGTGCGTGCGGCCCTGTGGCTGCAGGAGCGCCCGGCGGCGCTGTACGACATGCAGGATGTGCTCGGCCTTCGCTAGCCTGCACCGTGGCGGGGCAGAAGGGCTGTTTGGCGGTGGACCGAAAAGCCGCCCTCCTGTAA
Organism: Pseudomonas sp.; assembly: GCA_041595475.1. Classification (GTDB taxonomy): domain Bacteria; phylum Pseudomonadota; class Gammaproteobacteria; order Pseudomonadales; family Pseudomonadaceae; genus Aquipseudomonas. The sequence goes on from JBFHKK010000409.1 coordinate 612, forward strand.
GCTTCGCGCTTTAGTGTGTCCACTAAAAGTTACGCAGAATGATTTGGATAAGAAAGCGGGGTGACGGTCGATACGTCATCCCGCTTTTTTACAACCTGCGTTTGCTTCAAGCCTTGATCGAAGGGAGGTCTTCTTGACTAAGCCAGCCATTCTCGCCCTTGCTGATGGCAGCATTTTTCGCGGCGAGGCCATCGGTGCCGATGGCCAGACAATTGGAGAGGTGGTGTTCAACACCGCCATGACCGGCTATCAGGAAATCCTCACCGATCCTTCCTATGCCCAGCAGATCGTCACCCTGACCTATCCGCATATCGGCAACACCGGCACTACGCCGGAAGACGCCGAGTCCAGCAGCGTCTGGGCGGCCGGCCTGATCATCCGTGATCTGCCGCTGATCGCCAGCAACTGGCGCAACAAGCAGTCGCTGCCGGACTACCTGAAGGAGAACGGCACCGTCGCCATCGCCGGCATCGATACCCGCCGCCTGACCCGCATCCTGCGCGAGAAGGGCTCGCAGAACGGCTGCATCCTCGCCGGCGAGGACGCCACCGAGGAAAAGGCCCTGGAACTGGCGCGCAGCTTCCCCGGCCTCAAGGGCATGGACCTGGCCAAGGTGGTCAGCTGTGCCGAGCCTTATGAGTGGCGCTCCAGCGTCTGGGAGCTCAAGAGCGACAGCCATCCGCAGCGGGCTGCCGGCGATCTGCCCTACCACGTGGTGGCCTACGATTTCGGCGTCAAGCTGAACATCCTGCGCATGCTGGTGGCGCGTGGTTGCCGCCTGACGGTGGTGCCGGCGCAGACCCCGGCCAAAGAGGTGCTGGCGCTGAATCCGGACGGCGTGTTCCTCTCCAACGGCCCCGGCGACCCCGAGCCGTGCGATTACGCGATCCAGGCCATCAAGGACGTGCTGGAGACCGATATTCCGCTGTTCGGCATCTGTCTGGGCCACCAGTTGCTGGCCCTGGCCTCCGGCGCCAGGACGGTGAAGATGGGCCACGGCCACCATGGTGCCAACCACCCGGTGCAGGACCTGGATTCCGGCGTGGTGATGATCACCAGCCAGAACCACGGCTTCGCCGTCGACGAGGCGAGCCTGCCGGGCAATCTGCGCGCCACCCACAAGTCGCTGTTCGACGGCACCCTGCAGGGCATCGAACGCACCGACAAGGCCGCCTTCAGTTTCCAGGGCCACCCCGAGGCCAGTCCCGGCCCGCACGACGTCGCCCCGCTGTTCGACCGCTTCATCGAAGCCATGGCCAAGCGCCGCTAAGCCACGCCGACTGACCCAAGGATTCGAGTAACAACCATGCCAAAACGTACAGACATTAAAAGCATCCTGATCCTCGGCGCCGGCCCCATCGTCATCGGCCAGGCCTGCGAGTTCGACTACTCCGGCGCCCAGGCCTGCAAGGCGCTGAAGGAGGAGGGTTACCGGGTCATTCTGGTGAACTCCAACCCGGCCACCATCATGACCGATCCGGCCATGGCCGATGCCACCTATATCGAGCCGATCAAGTGGCAGACGGTGGCCAAGATCATCGAGAAGGAGCGTCCCGACGCCCTGCTGCCGACCATGGGCGGCCAGACCGCGCTGAACTGCGCGCTGGATCTCGAGCGCCACGGCGTGCTGGAGAAATTCGGTGTCGAGATGATCGGTGCCAACGCCGACACCATCGACAAGGCCGAGGATCGCTCGCGCTTCGACAAGGCGATGAAGGACATCGGCCTGGCCTGCCCGGTTTCCGGCATCGCCCACAGCATGGAAGAAGCCTACGGGGTGCTGGAGAAGGTCGGCTTCCCCTGCATCATCCGCCCGAGCTTCACCATGGGCGGCACCGGTGGCGGCATCGCCTACAACCGCGAGGAGTTCGAGGAAATCTGCACTCGCGGCCTCGACCTGTCGCCTACCAGCGAGCTGCTGATCGACGAGTCGCTGATCGGCTGGAAGGAATACGAGATGGAGGTGGTCCGCGACAAGAAGGACAACTGCATCATCGTCTGCGCCATCGAGAACTTCGATCCGATGGGTGTGCACACCGGCGACTCGATCACCGTCGCCCCGGCGCAAACCCTGACCGACAAGGAATACCAGATCCTGCGTAACGCCTCTCTGGCGGTACTGCGTGAGATCGGCGTGGAAACCGGCGGCTCCAACGTGCAGTTCGGCATCTGCCCGAACACCGGCCGCATGGTGGTGATCGAGATGAACCCGCGCGTGTCGCGTTCCTCGGCGCTGGC
>JBFHKK010000410.1:0-2839 GCA_041595475.1 Pseudomonas sp.
CTGTAGAGGGCGCCGCCGCGCGGCCGCAGCCCCTGCACCTCGAGCAGCAGCTGCAGCAGCAGCGGCAAGGGATTGAAGCGGCGCAGGGTCTCGCCGCGGAACTCGAAGCTCGCCGACCAGTCCTGCGGGTTGTTCTGGCCGCTGCCCGAGACATCCAGCGGCGGGCGACTAACGCCTGCCTGCTCGGTGAAACTGACCTCGACCAGGCTGACATCGTCGCGCACCTCGCCGCGAAAGCGCGCCAGGGCTTGCTGGATTTCCTCGAAAAGCTCGGTGTGCTGCCGATTGCCGGCGAACACCTTGAGCAGCCGCGCCTCGCCGAACAGCTCGCCCTTCTTGTTGCAGGCTTCGAGCACGCCATCGGACAGCAGGAAGACCCGATCGCCCGGCGCCAGCGGATAGACCTCGCAGTGATCGTCGAACTTGGCCGGCTCCAAGATGCCCAGCGGCAGATGCCGCGACACCAGCGCCGTGCGCTTGCGGCCGCTGGCGCTGAGCAGATAACCGTCCGGCAAGCCGCCATTCCAGACCTCGAGGACCTGGCGCTGGAAGCTGATGTTGAGCACGGTCGCGCAGCAGAACACCCCCATCGGCAGGATGCGCTTGAGCTTGGCATTGAGCTCGCGGAGGATCTCGACCAGGGCGTAGCCCTTGGCGCTCATGCCGTAGAACACCTCGGCCAGGGGCATGGCGCCGATCGCCGCCGGCAGACCGTGACCGGTGAAGTCGCCGAGCAACACATGCATGCCCCCGGAGGGCGTGTGGGCGGCGAGCAGCAGATCGCCGTTGAAGACCGCAAAGGGCGACTGCAGGTAGCGGATATTGGGCGCTTCCAGACAGCCGGAATGCGCCACCTTGTCGAACACCGCCTTGGCCACCCGCTGCTCGTTAAGCAGGTGCTCGTTGTGCTTGGCGATCAGGTCGCGCTGCTGCAGCACCGTGTCCTGCAGCAGCCGCAGGCGATTCATGGCCTTGATCTTGGCCTCGAGAATCACCCGGTTGTAGGGCTTGGCGAGAAAGTCGTCACCGCCGGCCTCGAGACAGCGGACCAACGCCTCGCCCTCGGTCAGGGAGGTGAGAAAGATGATCGGCACCAGCGCCTCGCCGGCCATCTGCTTGATCCGCCGCGCCGCTTCGAAGCCGTCCATCACCGGCATCAGGGCATCCATCAGCACCAGCTGGGGCTGCTCGCGGATGAACAGATCGACCGCCTCCTGGCCATCGCCGGCGGTCAGGGCGCGATGGCCCTGCCGTTCGACTATGGTCGACAACAGCATGCGGTCGGCGGCGCTGTCCTCGGCGATGAGGATGGACAGACGCTCGGACATGACTGGGCGGGCCCCGGCTAGGCGATCTGGAACAGCTGCTCGAAATTGGATATGGCGAGGATCTTGCGCACATCCGGGTTGCAGTTGAGCAGGCGAATATCGGCCTCGTCGCCACCGGCGTGATCGCGCAGCAGCAGGAGCATGCCCAGGGCCGAACTGTCGAGATAGGTGGTGCCCTTCAAATCCACGATATAGCGCGTGGGCGAGGCATTGGTGCGCTCGTAGGCGTCGCGAAACTCCTGGTGGGCGCCGAAATCGAAACGCCCCTGGATGACGATCGTCAGTTCCTGCCCGTCGGGCGAGGGCTGCGCGGTAATGGCCATGAAAAACTCCTTGATTCGGCGAGACAGTCAGCGCCCGCTCGAGCGACTTCAATCGCCCGATCCTGGCATCTTCTGCGTGGTGAAGATGTAGCACCGCAAACCCGCTGCGGCAACCGCGATTTAATCCGAATGTTGGCCAGGAAGTCGCTGCGCGAGTTCATCGAGCAGTTTCTGTTCGCGCTTGTCTTCGGCCAGGCGGGCTTCGTCGATGTAACGCTGGACCAGCTTGCGCAGGCCTTCCAGGCGCGCATAGCGCTGTTGCCAGACGCTGCGCAGCTTGTCCACGTTGCTCTGGTGCCAGGCCAGGCTCTGGCGCTGCTGGGCAATGGCCGTTTCCAGTTGCGAGAGAAAGCGCTGATAGTTCATCAGCCATTGGCCGGAAACGCCCCGCTGGCCCTCGTTTATCCACTGCTGCTGGTAGTCGCTGCGGTAGCGTTCCAACTCCCCCAGCTTGGCTTCGGCCTGCTTGAGCAGGCCCTGGCCGTGCCCCAGAGCCAGAGCCGCCTCGCGCTCGGCGCGCTCGGCCAGGCTGACGACCGGCGCCAGACGCGCAGCGCGACTGGACGCCACTTACTGGCCCGCTGCGCCGGCGGGATTGAGGGTGGCCGCCAACTGCGCGCTGCTGTTGTCCAGGTTCTCGCTTTCGCGCAGGCCCTGGTGCAGGTACTTGGCCATGGCCGGCTGGCGGGCGATGGCCAGGTCGGTGTCGGGGTCGCCACCGGGCACATAGGCGCCGACGCTGATCAGGTCGCGGCTCTGCTGGTAGCGCGACCACAGCTGCTTGAAGCGCTGCGCCTGCTTGAGATGCTGGGGCGAGACCACCTGCGGCATCACCCGGCTGATCGAAGCCTCGATATCGATGGCCGGATAATGCCCCTGCTCGGCCAGCCGGCGCGACAGCACTATGTGACCGTCGAGCACCCCGCGGGCGGAGTCGGCGATCGGGTCCTGCTGATCGTCGCCCTCCGAGAGCACCGTGTAGAACGCCGTGATCGAGCCGCCGCCCTCCTCGGCATTGCCGGCGCGCTCGACCAGCTTGGGCAACTTGGCGAACACCGACGGCGGATAGCCCTTGGTCGCCGGCGGCTCGCCGATGGCCAGGGCGATCTCGCGCTGGGCCTGGGCGAAGCGGGTCAGCGAATCCATCAGCAACAGGACGTTCTGGCCCTTGTCGCGGAAGTACTCGGC
>JBFHKK010000411.1:0-2838 GCA_041595475.1 Pseudomonas sp.
CCATCGACGGCCGCGGTTTCGACTCGCGCGTCGCCGCCAGCCAGGACGAGAACTTCATCGATTCGGAGTGCGTGTCCTGCGGCGCCTGCGTGCAGGCCTGCCCGACCGCCACCCTGATGGAAAAGTCACTGATCGAGCTGGGCCAGGCCGAGCGCAGCGTGGTCACCACCTGCGCCTACTGCGGCGTCGGCTGCTCGTTCAAGGCCGAGGTCAAGGGCAATACCGTGGTGCGCATGGTGCCGAACAAGGACGGTCACGCCAACCACGGCCACGCCTGCGTCAAGGGCCGTTTCGCCTGGGGCTACGCCACCCACCCGGATCGCATCAGCACGCCGATGATCCGCGACAGCATCGATGAGCCCTGGCGCGCGGTCGGCTGGGACGAGGCGATCGGCTATGCGGCCCGGCGCTTCAAGGAAATCCAGGCCCAGTACGGGCAGAACGCGGTCGGCGGCCTGACCTCCTCGCGCTGCACCAACGAGGAAGCCTACCTGGTGCAGAAGCTGGTGCGCGCCGCCTTCGGCAACAACAACGTCGACACCTGCGCGCGGGTCTGCCACTCGCCCACCGGCTACGGCCTCAAGGTGACCCTCGGCGAGTCGGCCGGGACCCAGGATTTCGATTCGGTGCTGGCCGCCGACGTGGTCCTGGTGATCGGCGCCAACCCCACCGACGGCCACCCGGTATTCGCCTCCCAGCTCAAGCGCCGCCTGCGCGAGGGCGCCAAGCTGATAGTCGCCGACCCGCGCGGCATCGACCTGGTGCGCAGCCCGCACGTTCGCGCCCAGCACCACCTGCAGCTGCTCCCGGGCACCAACGTCGCCCTGCTCAACAGCCTGGCCCACGTCATCGTCAGCGAGGGCCTGGTCAACGAGGCCTTCGTCGCCAAGCGCTGCGAAACCGAGGCCTTCGAGCAGTGGCGCAGCTTTGTCGGCGAGGCGCGCAACAGCCCCGAGGCCCTGGAGACCACCACCGGCGTGCCGGCCGCCGAGGTGCGCGCCGCCGCGCGTCTCTATGCCACCGGCGGCAACGCGGCCATCTACTACGGCCTGGGGGTGACCGAGCACAGCCAGGGCTCCTCCACCGTGATGGCGATCGCCAACCTGGCCATGGCCACCGGCAACATCGGTCGCACCGGGGTCGGGGTCAACCCGCTGCGCGGGCAGAACAACGTGCAGGGCTCCTGCGACATGGGCTCCTTCCCCCATGAACTGCCGGGCTACCGGCATGTTTCCGACCCCCAGGCGCGCCCGCAGTTCGAAGAAGCCTGGGGCGTCAAGCTGCTCGACGAGCCGGGCCTGCGCATCCCCAACATGTTCGCCGCCGCCCACGCCGGCACCTTCAAGGGCATCTACATCCAGGGCGAGGACCCGGCCCAGTCCGATCCGGACACCCAGCACGTCACCGATGCGCTCAAGCACATGGAGTGCGTGGTGGTGCAGGACCTGTTCCTCAACGAGACCGCCAAGTTCGCCCACGTGTTCCTGCCCGGCGCCTCCTTCCTCGAGAAGAACGGCACCTTCACCAACGCCGAGCGGCGCATCTCGCCGGTGCGCAAGGTGATGCCGGCCCTGGCCGGCAAGGAAGACTGGGAGGTGACGGTGGCGCTGTCCAATGCCCTCGGCTATCCCATGGACTACAGCCATCCGTCGCAGATCATGGACGAGATCGCCCGCCTGACGCCGACCTTCACCGGGGTCAGCTATGCCAAGCTCGAGCGTCTGGGCAGCATCCAGTGGCCGTGCAACGAGGCCGCGCCTGAGGGCACGCCGATCATGCACGAGGATGGCTTCGTGCGCGGCAAGGGTCGCTTCATGGTCACCGAATACATCGCCAGCGACGAGCGCACCTCGCGCAAGCGCCCGCTGATCCTCACCACCGGCCGCATCCTCTCGCAGTACAACGTCGGTGCCCAGACCCGGCGTACCGCCAACAAGGCCTGGCACGCCGAGGACTGGCTGGAACTGCACCCGGCCGATGCCGAAGACCGCGGCATCAGGGACGGCGACTGGGTCGGCATCGACAGCCGCGCCGGCGAGACGGTGATGCGCGCGCGGGTCACCGAGCGCATGCAGCCGGGGGTGGTCTACACCACCTTCCACCATCCTGAATCGGGCGCCAACGTGATCACCACCGACAACTCCGACTGGGCGACCAACTGCCCCGAGTACAAGGTCACCGCGGTGCAGGTGCGCAAGGTCGAGGTGCCTTCGCAGTGGCAGCAGGAGTTCGAGGCCTTCACCAGCGAACAGCTCGATTTGCTGCCGCGGATCAAGGTCACCCAGCTGTGAAATCGCCCGGCGGGCCCTCGGGCCCGCCGGTGCCTGTTCTGAGTATTCGAGCGCATAGAGGTGTGCAGATGGGCATGAACGCCACGCAACTGATCAAGATGGCCAACCAGATCGGCGCCTTCTTCGCCTCCCAGCCCAACCCGGCCCAGGCCCGCGAAGACTTCGCCCTGCATCTGAGAAAACAGTGGGACCCGCAGATGCGCACGGCCCTCTACGCCCACATCGACGCCAGCGCCGGCGAGGGTCTCAGCGCCTTCGTGCTGGAGGCGATGCAGGACTGCCGCGGGCAGATCGAGCCGCTGGTCAAAAGCGCCTGATCGATCTTTGCGCCGGCGTTCGTCGGCGCTTGGTCGCCCGCAGCCCGCCGCGTGCGGGCTTTCTCTTGCCTGGGCTGCGGGCGCTCAGTCGCCGCCGCGGCCCAGCCCCTGCCAGTGCTTGGCGCCGATGAAGATGAAGCGCAGCTGCTCGATCATCTTCGCCTCGGGCGTGGCATGAGCCGGCAACTCGGCGGCCGGTGGGTCGATCAGTTCGGGCAGGGTGGCGAACA
>JBFHKK010000412.1:0-2833 GCA_041595475.1 Pseudomonas sp.
GCCTGCTCAACATCCAGATGCGCCCCGAGCGGCGCAACGCGGTCAAGCTGCTGATCCTGTTCGACATCGGCGGCTCCATGGACGCCCACGTCAAGGTCTGCGAGGAGCTGTTCAGCGCCTGCAAGACCGAGTTCAAGCACCTGGAGTACTACTACTTCCACAACTGCGTGTACGAGTCGGTGTGGAAGAACAACCTGCGCCGCACCTCAGAGCGCTTCTCCACCCATGACCTGCTGCACAAGTACGGCGCCGACTACAAGGTGGTGTTCGTCGGCGACGCGGCCATGGCGCCCTACGAGATCACCCAGGCCGGCGGCAGCGTCGAGCACTGGAACGAGGAGCCGGGCTACGTCTGGATCAAGCGCTTCATGGAGAAGTACAAGAAGCTCATCTGGATCAACCCCTACCCCAAGGACACCTGGGGCTACACCGCCTCGACCAACCTGATCCGCGAGTTGGTCGAAGACCAGATGTACCCGCTGACCCTGCAGGGTTTGGAAGACGGCATGAAGTTCCTCTCCAAGTAACGCGGCGACGGGCCCACAAAGCCCGTTCGACTTTGCCGCTCAGCGCAAGTGACGCCTGGGCTCGGCCAGCGGCTTGCGCGGGCGGCCGAGGCGCGAAATCCAGGCCAAGCCCAACAGCAGCGACTCGACCAGCCAGGCCAGCAGCAGCGCGCAACCGATGCCCCAGGCGATGGCCGCCGGCGCCAGCAGCACCTGATAGCGGTAGCCCTGGTAAGTAGCCGCCAGCATGTCCCGGTCCGCCGCCGCGGCCAGATGCCAGACCCGCCGGTACCAGGGCCCCTGCATGGCCTGCCATTCGCGCTCGAGCAAGGTCGCGCGCTCGACCAGGGTCTGCAGGCTGCGCGCATCGCTGCGCATCACCTCATCGGCGCTGGTCCTGTAGTGCGCCAGCAGCGCCTGCAGGTCGCCGCCGAAGAAGCGCCCGGCGGTCTGGCGAAAGCCCTCCAGCCCCAGCTGCGACTCCAGCCGCTGGGCCTGCACGCGCTGGGCGTAATCCTCGACAAAACCCGGCACCTGCACCCCGACCAGCAGGCCCAGGGCGAACAGCGCCAAACGCAGATAGCTTCTCAGCATGTCGTGCCTCGCTCGATCCAGAAGACTGCGCCGGCCGCCGGGCTAGACCCGGCCGCTGGCCAGGCACTCGCCGCCGCGCCACAGGCGCCACTCGCCGCTCTGATACAGGTTCCAGTTTTCGTTGTCGGTCAGGGGCTCGGTGGCCAGCACGGTGACCACGTCATTCGGCGTGGTTTCGGCCTGGAAGTCCACCCGCAGGTCGGCGTCCTTGAGCTGCGCCGGGCCGAAGGGCGCGCGCCGGGTGATGTGCGCCAGCTTGCTCGAGCAGAAGCTGAACAGCCAGTCGCCGTCGCTGAGCAGGCAGTTGAACACGCCCCGCTGGCGATACTCGGCGCAGGCCTCGACCAGCGTCGGCAGCAGCATCCGAACATCGACCGGCTCGGGAAAGGCGCTGCGCACACGATTGAGCAGGTCGCAGAAGGCCGCCTCGCTGTCGGTGTCGCCGATCGGGCGGAAGCCGCCCAGGGGCGGGGCGAACTCGGCCAGCTGGCCGTTGTGGGCGAAGCACCAGTTGCGACCCCAGAGCTCGCGCACGAAGGGATGGGTATTGGCCAGACAGACCCGGCCGACGTTGGCCTGGCGGATATGGCCGATCACCACCTCGCTCTTGATCGGGTAGCGCTGCACCAGCTGCGCCACCTCCGATTCGCTGCTCGCCCGCGGCTCCTGGAACAGGCGCAGGCCGCGGCCCTCGTAGAAGCCGATACCCCAGCCATCGCGATGCGGGCCGGTGCGGCCGCCGCGCTGCATCAGCCCGGTGAAGCTGAAGACGATATCGGTGGGCACATTGGCGCTCATGCCGAGCAGTTCACACATGGTGGTCAGTTCCCCGTCAGGAGCTTTCTTACGCTGGAGGCACGGATACAGGCGAGTCGCACGGCGTTCGCGAGCGGCTGAGGCGTGCGCCTCAGAGCCTTGGTTCGATGCGCGCGCCGCGCCTGTCGCGCGGGGCATCGCCCTGCACGGCCAGGGCCTCGCGCTGCATCAGCTCGCGCAGGGTCGGCTCGGCTTCCTCTGGCGCGGGTGCCGCAGGCGCCGACCGGGCCGCGCCGCGCTTCTGCCACCAGCGCTCCAGCGGCCAGCGCAGGGCGACGAAGGACAGGTAGAAGGCCAGCGCAATCAGGGCGCACATGGCCAGATCGGCCACCGCCCGCCAGGCGTTGTTGCCGACCTTGAACAGCAGATCCAATGCCGTCACCGCCAGCGCCGGGGCGAATAGCTCCTTGCCCGGGTCGACGATGGTCGGGGTCAACAGCAGCACCGCCATCAGCAGCCGCAAGGGTTCGCGCAGGTAGCGCCACATCCAGGCGGTCAGGCGGAACCAGACCAGCAGGCAACCGAGGGCGGCGACGGCGTAGGCACTCCAGGCGAGTAGGTAGTCGTTCTCGGGCATAACGCGGCGAATCCCTGACATGGCGGGTCTGGCGAAGGGGGGCTTATGATAACGGCTTTTCCGCGCGCCGGCGCCCCCGCCGTCGGCCCCCTCGCCCCTGGAGCACCTGCATGCCGAATGCCCCCATCGCCCGTATCCTGCCCGGCCCCGACCCCTACCGCTGGCTGGAGGCGCGCGACAGCGACGAGGTGCTCGAACACCTGAAGGCGGAAAACGCCTACCTGGACGCCCAGTTGGCCGAACAGGCGCCCTTGCGCGAGGCCTTGTTCGAGGAGATCAAGGGCCGCATCCGCGAAACCGACCTGTCGCTGCCCACGCCCTGGGGCCCGTACCTCTACTA
>JBFHKK010000413.1:0-2829 GCA_041595475.1 Pseudomonas sp.
CCAGCGATCCGGACGCCATGGTCAGCATGGCCGACGTCGGCCAGGCCTACGCCACCAACCGCGCCACCTACGACAGCAAGTCCCTGGACCCGCGGGTCAACTACCGGGCCGTGCTGAGCAGCGCCGGCGTGCTCAGGGACGCCGCCGCCCACCTCGGGCTCAGCGCCGATGCCTTCGGCGAGTCGAAGATCAAGCTGCTCGACCAGAGTTCGATCATCCAGCTGCGAACCGCCGGCGCCAGCGCGGCGCAGGCCGAGGCCAAGGCCCAGGCGCTGTATCAGGCCTTCTCCCGCCGCCTCGACGAGCTGCGCGCCAGCGAAGCCAGCGCCCGCGACCGTGGCATCGAGGCGGCCCTCGGCTCGGCGCGGCGCAAGCTCGAGGCCGCCCAGGCGAATCTGATCGACTTCAAGGTCTCGGCCGAGGTGGTCTCGGCGCGCCAGCTGGAGGACGCGGTGGCCCGCATCGGCACCCTCGATCAACGCCACCTGGAGCTGAGCGCCGAGGTGGCGCGCCTGGACGGCCAGCAGGCGCGCCTGGCCGCCAGCCTGCACCTGTCGCCCGAGGACGCCGGGCACATCCTGGTGCTGCAGGCCGACAGCCAGTTCCTCGCCCTGCTCGAACAGTACGCCGCGGCCGTCGCCCTGCTGGCCGACTACGCCGGCAACTGGGGCAGCCGCCATCCGCAGGTGGCCTCGGCCCGGGCCAAGCGCGACAGTACCTTCACCGCCCTCGCCCGCCGCGCCCGCACCCTGCTGGGCGCGCCACTGAGCGCGGCGCGGCTCAAGCGCCTCGGCCTGGGCGGCGAAGCGAGCAGCCAGGAGCCGCTGGTGCGCGAACTGGTCGCCACCCTGGCTCGGCGCAGCGCCGCCGTCGCCGAACTGGAAGCGGTCGGCCGCGCCCGCCAGGAAAACCGCGAATCGCTCAACCAGCTGGCCCATGCCTCCTCCCAGCTCGACGACCTGGAACGCCGCGTGCAGTTTTCCGAGGCGGTGTTCAACGCCGCCCTGGGCAAGATGGACATCGGCCGCTCGAACATCTTCTCCTCCTACCCTCTGGTGCAACTGCTCGAAGCGCCGCGGGCGCCCCAGCGGCGCGACCGCCGCCCCCTGCTGCTGGCCCTGGTCGGCGCCCTGGGCTGCTCACTGCTGCTATCGCTGGCCCTGACCCTGGCCTGGCTGCGCAAGAAGGCGGGCGCCCCATGAGCCCGCAAACGCCCGAAGAACGCGCCGTCTGGATCGCCATCGTCTGGACCTACGGCTTCTACCTGCTCGGCGCCCTCTATCCGCTGGCGCCGGCACTGGCCTGGCTGCTGCTCCTGGGCGCGCTGGCCGGGCGTCTGCCGCTGGGCGGCGCGCGGGGGCCCGGCCGCTGGCGCCTGCCGGCCAGCCTGTGGCTCTGGCTGGGCGCCATGCTGCTGATGCTGGTGGCGCTGATCATCGCCCATATCGACTACGCCCTGGGCCTGGTGCAGACGATCAAATCGAGCATCGGCTGGGCCAAGGGCTGGGCCCTGCTGGCGCTGTTCCTGCTGATCGGCGGCATGCGCATCCGCCCGCAGCTGCTCAGCCGCGCCGCCTGCCTGCTGGGCGCCCAGACCCTGCTGGTACTGCCGCTGACGGTGCTGGCCTACGGCCTGGGCCTGCCGACCACGCTCTATGTCTCGCCGCTGCAGGTGGTCGGCGGGCCGGGGCCGGAGTTCTTCGACGTCACTCTGCTGGCCTTCAATCCGGACAACGGCCTGCCGCGCTGGCGCCTGTTCACCCCCTGGGGGCCGGCGCTGGGCCTGGTCGGCTGCGTCTACTTCATGCTGGCGCTGGACGAGCGCGAACAGGCCTGGCGCCTGCTCGGCCTGGCCGGCGCCGGCGCCATGGTCCTGGCCTCCGGCTCGCGCCTGGGCCTTGTGGCGATTCCCTGCGTGCTGCTGCTGGCCTGGGGCCTGCCGCGGCTGGGCGAGCCACGCCTGCTCGGCGCCGCGGCGCTCGCCTGCCTGCTCGCCGGCCTGCTCGGCCCTCATCTGCTCGAGTTCGGCGAGTCGCTGGCCGAGAGCTTTCACGCCGCCCGCCCGGAATCCTCGCGGGTGCGCGCCACCCTCGGGCGCATCGCGCTCGAGCGCTGGGCCAGCGAAGCGCCCCTGTGGGGCCATGGCGTGGTCGAGCGCGGCCCGCACCTGGTCGAATACATGCCCATCGGCTCGCACCACTCCTGGTACGGCCTGCTGTTCGTCAAGGGCATGGTCGGCCTGCTGGCTTTTGCCGGCGCCCTGTTCGCCACCCTGGTGGCGCTGCTTCGGCGCGGCGGGGCACTGACCAGCGGCGGTCTGCGCATCCTGCTGCTGCTGTTGCTCTACAGCTTCGGGGAAAACCTGGAAATCCTCGCCTACCTCTACTGGCCCGGCCTGGTCGTGCTCGGTGCCGCCCTGTTCCAGCCGCCAACGCCGGCAGCCGCGAGACTGCAGCCGGCCAGGAGTGCCCCATGAAGATCCAGCTGATCAACACCTATTCCACCGACAACCTGGGCGACGCCGCCATCTACGCCGCCCTCCAGCAGCAGATCCGCCGCCACGGCCACCAGGCCCTGTTCACGCCGCCGCAGCAGTTCGCCACGGCCGCCTCGGCCGATGCCTTCGTCAGTGTCGGCGGCGACATCTTCAACAATGCCCGCCCCTGGCTGGTGACGCGCACCTTCCTCGCCAACCTGGGCCAGATCGCGCGCCTGCCCGCCGCCCGCAGCATGCTCTTCGGCCAGTCCATCCCGCCCTCCTGCCAGGGCCTCGCCCTGCGCGGCCTGGCCCGCAGCCTGCGCCGCCTGGCTGCGGTCAGCGTGCGCGAC
>JBFHKK010000414.1:0-2826 GCA_041595475.1 Pseudomonas sp.
AGGCGGTGGCTGAAGCAGATCGGCGCCGGCATCAGCACGTCGGTCTCGTTGCTGGCGTAGCCGAACATCAGGCCCTGGTCGCCGGCGCCCTGGTCTTCCGGCTTGGCCCGGTCGACGCCCTGGTTGATGTCCGGGGACTGCTTGCCGATGATGTTCAGCACGCCGCAGGTGGCGCCGTCGAAGCCGACGTCGCTGCTGGTGTAGCCGATGTCGCAGATCACGTCGCGGACGATCTGCTCGAGGTCGACCCAGGCGCTGGTGGTGACTTCGCCGGCGACTATGGCCACGCCGGTCTTGACCAGGGTCTCGCAGGCCACGCGGGCATGCTTGTCCTGGGAAATGATGGCGTCGAGGATGGCGTCGGAGATCTGGTCGGCGATCTTGTCCGGGTGGCCTTCGGACACGGACTCGGAGGTAAACAGGGAGTAGTCGCTCATCTATCGGTCTTCCTAGATTAATTACCGGTGGCTGAGGGTGGCCCGCGGGCCGCTGTATGCATCGGGCTTGGCGAAGTGCCGTACCTGAATTTGGAATCCGTTGCGCAGGCCCAGGTACTGACTTTCCCCGGGGACCAGGCCGGCGGCCAGGGCCCAGCGAACAAGGTCGTCCTGCTCGAAGCCGAGCCAGAGATCGCCGCAGGCCTGCCGCGCCCAGCTCTGGTTGTGGCTGCACAGCTCACTGATCAGCAGGCTGCCGCCACTGTTCAGCCGCTGCGCCAGCTGTCTGAGCGCCTCGGCCGGGGCGGCGAAATGGTGCAGGACCATGTTCAGCACCAGGCAGTCGGCGCTCGGGTAGTCGTCGGTCAGGGCGTCGGCCAGCTGCAGCTCGACATTGCTCAGGCCTTCCTCGGCGCAACGCTGGCGCGCCAACTCGAGCATGGCCGGGCTGTTGTCCAGCGCCCGGACCCGGGCGAAGCGCCGGGCCAGTTCGGGCAGGAAACCGCCATCGCCGGGGCCGATCTCCAGGGCGCTGGCGCCGGCCGGAAACTCCAGGGCGTCGAGGAGCGCCAGCAGGCTGTCGCGATACTGCGGCAGGCCGGCGATCAGATCCTGCTGGGCGCGGAACTGGGCGGCGCTGCGGGCGAAGTAGTCGCGGCTGGCCGCCGCCCTTTGCTCATGCACCTGGGCGATGCGTGCCTGCACCTCGGCAGGCAGCTCCAGGCCATCGACTTCCTCGAGCAGTGCGGCGTGCAGGCGGGCGCCGAGGGCCGCGCCCGGGGTCAGGGCGCGGCGGTAGAAGATCGCATTGCCCTCGCGGCGGGTAGCCACCAGCCCGGCCTGGGCCAGCACCTTGAGGTGGTGGCTCATGCCCGACTGGCCGATGGCGAAGATCTGCGCCAGCTCCAGTACCCCGAAGGAGTCGTTGCACAGGGCGCGCAGGACATTCAGGCGCAGCGGATCGCCGCCGGCCTTGCACAGGGCGGCCAGGTCGTCGGCAGGCTCGAAATTCAGCTGGGGCGCGCGCAGGTTCATAGGGCGCGCAGTCTAGTCGGTCATTTTTCATGCAGCAACCGCAATATCAAAAAGTTTTGATATTGCGGCGGTGGCGTATTCGGCCGGTTGGGGTCGCAGTCGCACGCGCAAATGCCGCTGCCGGAGACCATCTGTGATTGCCCCGGTGGGGCCCGCTGGGCGAAAATGGCCGCCTTTTTCCGTTCAGCCCCGCAGGAGATCAGCGATGCCCAGCCGTCGTGAGCGTGCCAATGCCATTCGTGCCCTGAGCATGGATGCCGTGCAGAAAGCCAACAGCGGCCACCCCGGCGCACCCATGGGCATGGCGGACATCGCCGAGGTGCTGTGGCGCGACTACCTCAAGCACAACCCGGGCAATCCGCAGTTCATCGACCGCGACCGCTTCGTGCTGTCCAACGGTCACGGCTCCATGCTGATCTACTCGCTGCTGCACCTGACCGGCTACGACCTGGGCATCGACGACCTCAAGCAGTTCCGCCAGCTGCACAGCCGCACCCCGGGCCATCCCGAATATGGCTACACCCCGGGGGTGGAGACCACCACCGGCCCCCTCGGCCAGGGTCTGGCCAACGCCGTGGGCCTGGCGATCGCCGAGAAGGTGCTGGCCGCCCAGTTCAACCGCGACGGTCACAGCATCGTCGATCACCACACCTACGTGTTCCTCGGCGACGGCTGCATGATGGAAGGCATCAGCCATGAGGTCTGCTCCCTGGCCGGCACCCTGGGCCTGGGCAAGCTGATCGCCTTCTACGACGACAACGGCATCTCCATCGACGGCGAGGTGCACGGCTGGTTCACCGACGACACCCCGGCGCGCTTCGAGGCCTACGGCTGGCAGGTGATCCGCAACGTCGACGGCCACGATGCCGACGAGATCACCATGGCCATCGACACCGCGCGCAAGTCGAGCGACCAACCGACCCTGATCTGCTGCAAGACCACCATCGGCTTCGGTTCGCCGAACAAGCAGGGCAAGGAGGAGTGCCACGGCGCGCCCCTGGGTAGCGACGAGATCGCCCTGACCCGCGCTGCCCTCGGCTGGCCGCATGCGCCTTTCGAGATTCCCGCGGATATCTATGCCGAGTGGGACGCCAAGGCCGCCGGCGCCGCCGCCGAAGCCGACTGGAATCAGCGCTTCGCCGCCTATGCCGAGGCCTACCCGGACCTGGCCGGCGAGTTCCAGCGCCGGGTCAAGGGCGAACTGCCGGCCGACTTCGCCGAGAAGGCGGCCGCCTACATCAATGAGGTCGCGGCCAAGGGCGAGACCATCGCCAGCCGCAAGGCCAGCCAGAACGCGCTGAACGCCTTCGGCCCGCTGCTGCCGGAGTTCCTCGGCGGCTCGGCGGATCTGGCC
>JBFHKK010000415.1:0-2814 GCA_041595475.1 Pseudomonas sp.
ACTGGATGCCGGGCAGCGCCCGCGCCGCGTCGGTCAGGGCCGGCAGGCTATGGATCACATCGCCCAGGGAGGAGGTCTTGATCAACAGCACCCGCATCAATCGACCTCGGCCAGATCGAGCGGATCGGCGACCAGCCGATCGAGCGCCTCGAGCACCGGCCGCGGGGCCAACTCGCGCAGGCAGTTGTAGTGGCCGTAGCGACAGGTGCGGTCGAAACAGGGGCTGCATTCCAGGCCCAGGCGGACGATCTCCACCTGCTCGGCCAGGGGTGGGGTGAACTGCGGCGAGGTCGAGCCGTAGACCGCGACCAGCGGGCGATTCAGCGCCGCGGCCACGTGCATCAGGCCGGAATCGTTGGACACCACGGCGCCGGCGCAGGACAGCAGATCGATGGCCTCGGCCAGGCTGGTCTGCCCGGTCAGATTCGACGCTTCCTCGCGCAGCCCCGGAATCAGGCGTGCGCGAATATCCTCGGCGACGCCATGATCGTTCTTCGAGCCGAACAGCCAGACCTGCCAGCCGGCGCGGATCTTCGTTTCGGCGACCCTGGCGTAATGCTCGCTGGGCCAGCGCTTGGCCTCGCCGAACTCGGCGCCGGGGCAGAGCGCCAGCACCGGCCGATCCAGGCTCAAGCCGAACTTGGCCAGGGCCGCGTCGCGGCTGGCCGGGTCGATCTGCAGGCTGGGCCGCGGGTAGGGCTGCGGCAGCTCCGCCCCTGGCTCGAAGGCCAGGGCCATAAAGCGCTCGATCATCAGCGGGTAGCGCTGCTTGTCCAACTGGCGCACATCGTTGAGCAGGCCGTAGCGCATCTCGCCCTTCCAGCCGGTGCGCCTGGGGATGCCGGCGAAGAAGGGCACCAGCGCCGACTTGAGCGAGTTGGGCAGCAGAATCGCCTGATCGTACTGGCCGGCCAGGGACTTGCCGATGCGCCGCCGGGTCGCCAATTCGAGCACCCCGTGACCGAGGGGAAAGCTCAGGGCGCGGCGTACCTCGGGCATGCGCTCGAGGATCGGTCGGCTCCACTCCGGCGCCAGCACGTCGATCCGGCACTCGGGATGGCGCGCCTTCAGACACTGGAACAGGGTCTGCGCCATCACCATGTCGCCCACCCAGCTGGGGCCTACGATCAGTATGTTCATGCCATTTCCAGAAACGACCGGGGAGGCTTGCGCCTCCCGGTCATACCTCAAGGTTTATCCGCAGCGGCCGGCGCCGGCCTCGGCCCATCACTTGACCAGGGTGCGCCAGGCGCCGTGGGCGCTGCTCTTGCCGGTCACCAGGTCGAAGTAGGCGGTCTGCAGCTGCTCGGTCACCGGGCCGCGGCGGCCGGCGCCGATCTGCCGGCCGTCGACCTCGCGGATCGGCGTGACTTCGGCGGCGGTGCCGGTGAAGAAGGCCTCGTCGGCGATGTACACCTCGTCGCGGGTGATGCGCTTCTCGACCACCTTGATGCCCAGTTCCGCGGCCAGGGTCAGCACCGTGTTGCGGGTGATGCCATTGAGGCAGGAGGTCACTTCCGGGGTGTAGACCACGCCGTTCTTGACCAGGAAGATGTTCTCCCCCGAGCCCTCGGCCACATAGCCCTCGGTATCGAGCAGCATGGCCTCGTCGGCGCCGCCGGAAATGGCTTCCTGCAGGGCCAGCATCGAGTTGATGTAGTTGCCGTTGGCCTTGGCCCGGGTCATCGAGATATTCACGTGATGGCGGGTGAAGGAGCTGGTGCGCACCTTGATCCCGAGCTGCAGAGCCTCATCGCCCATGTAGGCGCCCCAGTGCCAGGCGGCGATGATCACCCGCACCTTCAGGCCGCTGGCGCGCAGGCCCATGCCTTCGGATCCGTAGAACGCCATGGGGCGGATGTAGGCGCTTTCCAGGTTGTTCTCGCGCACCGCCGCGCGGGTCGCCTCGTTGATCTCGTCTTTGCTGAACGGAATGCGCATGTTCATGATGTGCGCCGAGTCGAACAGCCGGTCGGTATGCGCCTGCAGGCGGAAGATCGCCGTGCCTTCGGGGGTGTTGTAGGCGCGCACGCCCTCGAACACACCCATGCCATAGTGCAGGGTGTGGGTCAGCACATGGGTGGTGGCCTCACGCCAGGGCACCAGTTCGCCGTCATACCAAATCACCCCATCACGGTCGGCCATCGACATAGCTGCCTGCTCCTCAATACGATTCGTTCGCGCCGGTGGCGCCCCGCGGCGCGCCACCCTGCATTCATCAGCTCAAGCCCAACTCCCGCCAGATCCGCAGCACCGCGCGCCGTTCGGCGGGGAACTGATCGCCGCCGACCACCCCGGGTTGCTTCTGCAAGGCCTGGCGGTGCGCCGCCGAGCGATAGGCCTTGTAGGCCTCCTGCAGCAGGCGAGCATCCTCGGCACTGATCAAACCGGCCCGTTCCAGGCCTTCGAGGATGCGAATGTTGTCGGTGAACTCGAGCAGCGCCGGGTGCTCGTGCGACCAGGCCAGGGCCGCGTATTGCACCATAAATTCGATATCGACGATACCACCGGCATCCTGCTTGAGATCGAAGGGCGCCGCGGCCTCGAAGGCATTGGCCGCGGTGCCGGCGGCGGTCGCCTTGCTGCCCAGGTTGTCGCGCATCTTGGCGCGCATCTCGCTGACTTCGGCGCGCAGCGCCTCAAGGTCGCGCGCCTGGCCCAGCACCGCCGCGCGCACGGCCTCGAAGGCCTTGCCCACCCGCGGGCAGCCAACCAGCACCCGCGCCCGCACCAGCGCCTGATGTTCCCAGGTCCAGGCCTCGTTCTCCTGGTAGCGCTGAAAGGCGCCCAGGGAGCTGACCAGCAGGCCCGCCG
>JBFHKK010000416.1:0-2811 GCA_041595475.1 Pseudomonas sp.
TGCTCCGGGACTGCGCCGGCGAGCCCGAGCTGATCCTGATCGCCACCGGCTCGGAAGTCGGCCTGGCCGTGCAGGCGTTCGACAAATTGGCCGAGCAGGGGCGCCGCGTGCGCGTGGTATCCATGCCTTCGACCAGCGTCTTCGACCAGCAGGACGCCGGCTACAAGCAGGCGGTGCTGCCGCTGCAGGTCGGCGCGCGGATCGCCATCGAGGCCGCCCATACCGACTTCTGGTACAAGTACGTCGGCCTCGAGGGCCGGGTGATCGGCATGACCAGCTTCGGCGAATCGGCCCCGGCGCCGGCCCTGTTCGAGCACTTCGGCTTCACTTTGGACAACGTCCTGGAAACCGCCGCCGAACTGCTCGAGGCCTGAACCGGCGCAGCCTGGGTTGAGCCGCCGAGCGGCCAACCCGACCCTCGCCCAGAGACCGCCATGTCCAATCGCCCTTATCGCGTCGCCCTCAACGGCTATGGCCGCATCGGCCGCTGCGTCCTGCGTGCGCTCTACGAGCGCGGCGCCGGGGTGGGCCTGGAGATAGTCGCGCTCAACGATCTGGCCGACCGTGACAGCCTCGAATACCTGACCCGCTTCGATTCCCCCCTTGGGCGCTTTCCCGGCGAGGTGCATAGCCAGGGCGATTGCCTGCACATCAACGGCGATTGCGTGCAGGTGTTTCGCCAGGCGGCGCCGGAAGGCGTCGACTGGGCGGCACTGAAGCTCGACCTGCTGCTCGAGTGCTCGGGCCAGTACACCAGCCGCGCCGAAGCCGAGCGCTTTCTCAAGGCCGGCGCGCCGCGGGTGCTGTTCTCCCAGCCGATGGCCGGGCCGAGCGATGTCGATGCCACTGTGGTGTTCGGCGTCAACCAGCACTGCCTGAGTGGCGCCGAGCGTCTTGTCTCCAACGCCAGCTGCACCACCAACTGCGGCGTGCCCCTGCTCAAGCTGCTCAACGACGCCGTGGGGCTGGATTATGTATCCATCACCACCATCCACTCAGCGATGAACGACCAGCCGGTGATCGATGCCTACCATCACGAAGACCTGCGTCGCACCCGCTCGGCCTTCCAGTCGGTGATCCCGGTGTCCACCGGTCTGGCCAAGGGCATAGAGCGCCTGCTGCCGGAGCTGGCCGGGCGCATCCAGGCCAAGGCCATCCGGGTCCCGACGTTGAACGTCTCCTGTCTGGATATCACCCTGCAGACCGCCCGCGACACCAGCGCCGAGGAGATCAATCGGCTGCTGCGCCAGGCCGCCGAAGACGGGCCGCTCAAGGGCCTGGTGGCCTACACCGAATTACCCCACGCCAGTTGCGACTTCAATCACGACCCCCATTCGGCGATCGTCGACGGCAGTCAGACCCGGGTCTCAGGGCCGCGTCTGGTCAACCTGCTGGCCTGGTTCGACAACGAGTGGGGCTTCGCCAACCGCATGCTCGACGTGGCCCAGCACTTTCTCGCCGTTTCCACCCCTTGTGTTCAACCAGCCCCGTGAAGGACTGACGCCATGACCGTTGTGAAGATGACCGACCTCGACCTTGCCGGTAAGCGCGTGCTGATCCGCGAAGACCTCAACGTGCCGGTGAAGGACGGCGTGGTGAAGAGCGACGCGCGTATCCTCGCCGCCCTGCCGACCATCAAGCGGGCCCTGGAGCAGGGCGCGGCGCTGATGGTCTGCTCGCATCTGGGGCGCCCGGCCGAGGGCGAGTTCTCCGCGGAGAACAGCCTGGCGCCTGTAGCGGCTTACCTGTCCAAGGCCCTGGGCCGCGAAGTGCCGCTGGTCAGCGACTACCTGGAGGGCGTGCAGGTGCAGCCCGGCGAACTGGTGCTGCTGGAGAATGTGCGCTTCAACCAGGGCGAGAAGAAGAACAGCGACGAGCTGGCGCAGAAATATGCGGCGCTGTGCGACGTATTCGTCATGGACGCCTTCGGCACCGCCCATCGCGCCGAGGGATCGACCCATGGCGTGGCCAAGTTCGCTAAGGTGGCCTGTGCCGGTCCCCTGCTGGCCGCCGAGCTGGAGGCCCTGGGCAAGGCTCTGGACAAGCCGGCGCGGCCGATGGTGGCCATAGTCGCCGGCTCCAAGGTCTCGACCAAGCTCGACGTGCTCAACTCGCTGGCGGAGATCTGCGACTCGCTGATCGTCGGCGGCGGCATCGCCAACACCTTCCTCGCCGCCGCCGGTCATCCGGTCGGCAAGTCGCTGTACGAGGCCGATCTGGTCGACACCGCCCGCGCCATCGCGGCCAAGGTCAGTGTGCCGCTGCCGGTCGACGTGGTGGTGGCCAAGGCCTTCGCCGAGACCGCCGAGGCCACCGTCAAGGCCATCGGCGAGGTCGCCGAGGACGACATGATCCTGGATATCGGCCCGCAGACCGCGCGCATGTTCGCCGAAATGCTCAAGGCCTCCAGCACCATCCTCTGGAATGGCCCGGTCGGGGTCTTCGAGTTCGACCAGTTCGGCAACGGCACCCAGGTGCTGGCCCAGGCCATCGCCGAGAGCCCGGCCTTCTCCATCGCCGGTGGCGGCGACACCCTGGCGGCCATCGACAAGTACGGCGTGGCCGAGCGCATCGGCTACATCTCCACCGGCGGCGGGGCCTTCCTCGAGTTCGTCGAGGGCAAGGTGCTGCCGGCCGTGGCCGTGCTCCAGGCGCGCGCCCAAGGCTGAGGCGCCGGACCGCGGGTGCGTCCGCGGTCCCTTAAGACTTGAATAGGGCCTGCCCCTGGGGCAGGCTTGCACGATTAACGACCTCCAAACCGGGAGACAGGAAAACCATGGCACTCATCAGCATGCGCCAGATGCTCGACCA
>JBFHKK010000417.1:0-2803 GCA_041595475.1 Pseudomonas sp.
CACCGCCAGCTGCAAGGGCTGATCGAGCTTCTGCTGCATCTGGCGCACCTGCCGGCAGGCCGTGCGCAAGACCCATTCGCCGATCGGCTGGATCAGGCCCATCTCCTCGGCCATCGGCACGAAGCTGCCCGGGGGCACCTCGCCCAGGCGCGGATTGCGCCAGCGCAACAGCGCCTCGCAGCCGATGATCCGGCCGCTGTCGAATTCCACCTGGGGCTGGAAGGCCAGGGAGAACTCGTCCTTTTCCAGCGCCTTGCGCAGGGCATTTTCAGTTTCCAGGCGGCGCCGGTTGTGCTTGAGCATGTCGGCTTCGAAGAAGCGATAGGTTCTGCGGCCGGCCTCCTTGGCCTGGTACATGGCGGTGTCGGCATGCTTGAGCAGCAGGCGGGCGTCCTCGCCATGCTCGGGGAACAGGGCGATGCCGATGCTCGGGGTGACGGTCATCTCGTGGCCCTGCACCCGGAACGGGGCGGACAGGGTGTCCAGCAGGGGGCCGACGATGCGGCGCACGGCGGCACGATCGCTCACCCCCGGCAGGATCAGCACGAACTCGTCGCCGCCCAGGCGCGAGACCGTGTCGATCTGCCGCACGGCGCGGCTCAGGCGGTCCGCCACGCCCAGCAGCAGATCGTCGCCCACGTGGTGCCCCAGGGTGTCGTTGATGCGCTTGAAGTGGTCCAGATCGACCAGCAGCACGGCGACCTTCTCGCGCTTGCGCCGGGCCTGCACGACGGCCTGGTCCAGCCGGTCCAGCAGCAGGGCCCGGTTCGGCAGGTTGGTGAGAGGGTCATGGTGGGCGAGATGTTCCACGTAGGACTGGGCGTTGCGGCGCTCGGTGATGTCGAAGGCGATGATGAGAAAGCCTTCCAGCTCGCCATCCGCGCCCACCAGCGCAGTGGTTGAGGCCTGCACCGGAATGCGTTCGCCATCCTTGCGCAGCCAGGTCCATTCGCGCTCATCCGTCTGGCCCAGCCGGGCCCGGGCGGTCAGGCTCGCGAAACCCGGCTCCAGCGGCCGCCCCAGCCGCCGTGACAGCTCGGCAGCGTACGCCTGCAATTCCTCCGGATCGAGCAGCAGAACCGGTGTTTCGCGCCCGGCCAGCTCGGCGAACTGATACTGGATCAGCCTCTCTGCCGCGGGATTCAGGGACTGGATCAGCCCATGCTCGTCGGTGGAGAGGATCGCGAAGGGGGCGCTCTCCAGGATATTGCGGCGCAGGCTGTGCGCCTGGGCCAGCAGCCGCTCGGACCGCTTGCGCTGGCTGATGTCGCTGGCCAGGCCGACGAATTCCGGCTGGCCACCCGGGGTCGGCATGCGATTGACCGCCAGCCAGACCGGAAACTCGTCCCCGTTGCTGCGCAGGCCGATCACCTCGCGCCGCAGCAGGTTGCTCCGCTCGGGGGCCGCCTGGGCCCAGGCGGCCAGCCGATCCTCGTGCAGGTGGCGGAAGCGCCGCGGCATCAGCATGCCCACATTGCGACCGATCACCTCGTCCGCATCCAGGCCGAACATCGTCTCCGCGGCGCTGTTGAAGCTTTGCACCACCCCGCGCTGATCGAAACTGAGGATGGCGTCCGCGGTGCCGTCCATGATCGCGCGCTGCCGCTCCTCGCTGTTGCGCAGGGCGGCGGTCATGCCCAGGGCCAGCTCGGTCGCCCGGTACTCGTTGCTGCCCATGCTGGCGACCAGCGCACCCAGCAGCAGGGTCAGCAGGCTGCCGCCCAGCAGCACCAGAACCGAGAGCGTGTCCGGCTCCGGATCCTCCAGCGCCACATGCAGCAGCCAGGGGCGTCCACCGACCTCCAGGCTGACACTGCGCTCGAACTGCGGCAGGAAACCCGGCGAGGGCCGCGGCGTGCGGAACACGCAGGCCACCGCGACGCGCACTGCATGACGATCGGCCTGCTCGGCGGCAGCTTCGACCCGATTCATCGGGGGCACCTGCAACTGGCGCGCGACGCGCTTGCGCAACTGCGGCTGGCCGAGGTTCGCTTTGTCCCAGCGGGCCAGCCGTGGCAGAAGGACCGGCACGTCACCCGCGCGGCTGACCGCATCGCCATGCTCGAACTGGCCATTGCCGGCGAGCCTCGCTTCGTCCTTGAACGCTGCGAGGTCGAACGCGCGGGCCCGAGCTACACGCTCGACACGGTGCGCGAGCTGCGTCAGCGCGATCCCGGCGCGCAGTGGTTCCTGCTCCTCGGCCAGGACCAGTTCGCGAACCTTCACACCTGGCATCGCTGGCAGGAGTTGCTGTCGCTGGTGACGCTGGCCGTGGCCGCGCGTCCCGATGGCACGCAGGCCGCCGACGCGCAGGTCCAGCGCCTCGCGTACCAGGCGCTGCCGCTGCCGACGATGAATGTCTCGGCCAGCGCGATTCGCGCTCGCGTGTCACGCGGCGAGCCGATTGGCGATCTGGTGCCGCCTGCGGTGGCACGCTATATTGGCCGACACGGCCTTTACCTGCCCGCAGGGGCATCACCCGGGAGCTGAATGGACATCCGCAAGCTGCAGCGCGCCATCGTCGATGGCCTCGAAGACACCAAGGCGCAGAACATCCGCGTCTTCAATACCGAGCACCTGTCGCCGCTTTTCGAGCGCGTCATCGTGGCTTCGGGCACCAGCAACCGGCAGACCAAGGCACTCGCGGCGAGCGTGCGCGACGCGGTCAAGTCACGCGGCATGCAGGTGCTGCGCACCGAGGGCGAAGACAACGGCGAATGGATCATCGTCGACTGCGGCGCCGCGGTGGCGCACATCATGCAGCCGAGCATCCGCGACTACTACCATCTCGAAGAGATCTGGG
>JBFHKK010000418.1:0-2783 GCA_041595475.1 Pseudomonas sp.
CCTCTTCTTCGGCGTGTGCCTGGGTGTCCAGGTGCCAGCGGCGAAAGCGCCGGCCTGCGGCCTTGGCGGCGACTGCGGGCCGCTTCAGCCCTGCATCCAGGCGTACAGCCGCTCGGTGTCCTGGCGCCGGCACAGCTCGCTACCCTCGGTCATGATCGCCGCCGTGCCGGCGGCTACGCCGAAACGCAGCGCCTCGGGCCAGGCGGCGCCGGCGGCGAGCTTGAGGGTCACCCCCGCCACCAGGCTGTCGCCGGCACCGACGGTACTGCGCGCCTGCACCGTCGGTGCCGCGATGCGCGCCTCATGATCGGCGCCGACCAGTAGCGCGCCCTGGGCGCCGAGGGACACCAGCACGTTTTCGCAGCGTCCGCCGCTGACCAGCGCGCGCGCTACGCCGATCAGTTGCTGCGGATCATCGATGTCTCGATCCGCCAGGCTGCGCAGCTCGTTGAAGTTGGGCTTGATCAGGAACAGCCCGCCGGCCTTAACAGCCTGGCGCAGGGGCTCGCCGGAAGTGTCGAGGATGCAGCGCGCGCCACGGCGCCGGCCCAGTTGCAACACGCGCACGAGAAAATCCGTGGCCATGCCCTCGGGCAGGCTGCCGCTGACCACCAGGTAATCCAGAGACGCCAGCGCCTCCAGGGCGTCCAGCAGGCGCTGCTGCTCCGCTGCGCTGAGCGGCGCGCCGGGCATGACGAAGCGATACTGCTGACCGCTGGCCTGCTCCACCACATTGAGGCACTCGCGGGTGCGCTCGGCAATCTCCAGCGGCTGGCAGGGCACCGCCTCGGCCTCGAGCAGATCGACCAGATGCTGGCCGCTCGAACCGCCAGCCGGAAACATCGCCAAGGCCTTGCCGCCGAGCCGGACAAGCGCGCGGGTGACGTTGATGTCGCCACCGCCCGGCGCGTAGACCGGTTCGCTGCAGCGCAGCTTGGCGTCGGCGCGCAGGCGGGCAATGCTGGTGGCGATATCCAGGGCCGGACTCAATGTCAGGCTGACGATGGAATGAACCTCGCCCCGGGCGGGGCCAGGCGGGGTCGGCGACTCGGGCATGCGGACCTCGGCAGACAAGAGCATTCGGCCATAGCCAAAGCCTAGTCGAGGGTCTCAGGGCTGCAGCGGGCGGATGTCGAAGCCGCTGCTGGCCTCGCTGACGATGCGAAAGTCCTGGCGCTGCCCGGCGGACAGTTGCACCTGCTGCTCGCGCTGCAGGCGGCCCTTGCCGCACAGGGTGTCGTCCTGGCGATCGACGCCGATGCCGACCCGATGGCGCCCGGGCGGCAGCTGGAAACGCGCCCGCTCGCCGACGCCGATGCGCGCCGCCACCTGGTGGTTGATCAGCACCGCCACGTAGCAGCCGCCGCCGAGCCAGCCCAGATCGCGCTGGACCCAGACCTCGGCCGCGTCCTGCAGCGGCTGCTGGTGGGCCAGCAGCCGCTCGGCGGGCACCGGCCGGATGTGCTCGGCCGCCGGCTGGAAGGAGGAACAGCCGGCCAACAGCAGCATCAGACTGGCGCAAAGCGATCGCATCGGGCTTCTCCGAACTCGGGCAGGGCCGACAGAGTATTGCCGCGCAGCCGCGCCGCCACAAGCCGGCCCGCGTTGTCAGCCGGCCAGGCGCCGCACCAGCCGCGCCTGCAGCTGCGCAAGCTCGGCCGGCTCGGCCTTGCCCGCGGCATGGGCGCCGAGGCCCTGGGTCGCGTAGCGCGGCACCAGGTGCATGTGGATGTGGAATACGGTCTGCCCGGCGGCCGTGCCATTGAACTGCGCCACCTGCACGCCGTCCGGCTGCAGCTCCTCGACCAGGGCCCGGGCCAGGCGCTGAGTCACCTGGATCAGCCGGGCGAGGCTGTCGGCGTCGATCTCGAGGAGATTGCGCGCCTGGACGCGCTTGGGGATGACCAGGGTATGACCGAAGGACTGGGGGAAGAGATCGAGGAAGGCGAGCACCTCGTCGTCCTCGTATACCTTGTAGCAGGGGGCCTCGCCGCGAATGATCTGAGCGAAGATATTCTGCGGGTCGTAGTCGCCATGCAGGCTCATCGGGTTCTCCGTTAGCGGTGGATGAATGGGCGCACGATACCGACTCGGCGAGCGCCGGTCACCGTCCCGCTGGCCTGCAAATGCCGCCAAGCGGTGCGTGCAAGCCGGCGGCCGCGCAGGTATCTTCTGCCACCGCCGCTTTGAGGATCGAGTCGACCATGCGCATTTCCCGTCTCAGCTCTGCCCTGCTCTGCCTGGCCGCCTGCTGCTCGCTGGCGGCCCAGGCCAAGGTCGAGGTCGAGGCGGCGACGGACCCGCGCCAGGGCCGCCTGCTGATCGCCAAGGTCTCCGAGGACATCGCCCCCGGGGACTACGAGACCCTGCTCAAGGGCCTGCTGGCCCACCCCGGTCAGTATGCCGGGAAGATCCTCCTGCTCGACAGCATCGGCGGCAGTGCCCCCGAGGCCATGCGCATGGGTCGGCTACTGCGCGAGACCGGCTTCGACGCCCTGGTGCCGGCCAACGCCCTGTGCCAGGGCAGTTGCATCTACCTGCTGGCCGCCGGCCGGCAAAAGACCGTGCGCGGCGCCGTGGGCCTGCACCGGCCCTACTTCCCCAGCGGCGACTCGGCCCTGGCTCAGCGCCTGCACCAGGGTCTGCGCTTCGATGGCGCCGGCTACTTGCGCAAGATGGGCGTGCCGGCCGAGCTGGCCCAGATCATGGCGCGCACCGAACCGCGCAACATGCGCGTGCAGTCGCGCGACGAACTGACGCGCTACCGACTGCACTCGCCTGCC